>NZ_JBFPEZ010000064.1:0-54633 GCF_040838225.1 Xenorhabdus sp. SGI246 | reverse complement strand
TCACTGGCCTCAGCGGCTTGTGTCAGCGCAGCGTCGGTCAGTGGTGGCGCATTATAGGGGGTTTTCCGGCGCTGACAACAGTTTTTTTTGAAAAATTTTACCGACTGCTGATTATTGCACCAAATTTAACTTAAGTTGGTAGTTTTTCCAGCGTTACGAAGCCATAACCATGTAAAACTGGCCGCAAAGATTCGCTATTAGGATCTATTTTGGTGCAATAAGCTAAGTTACTTTCTATTGTTGAAGATAAATTTTCTCGATTTTTAATCAACCACACTGTCCTACGTGCAATAGCCGCACCTGAATCAATCAATCGTGTTCCCTCGGGTAGAACTTGTGACAGCTCTTCTGCAAGTAAAGGGAAATGAGTGCATCCCAAGATAACGGTATCTGGTGGTTCTTTCATTCTCAGCCACGGTTTTAATACTTTTTTCACTTCTTCCAGCGAAACAATTTCATTGTGTAACTTTTTTTCAGCCAACTCCACCAGTTCAGCGGAGCCTATGGCATGAACCTGACAATCCGTAGCAAATTGTGCAATAAGTTCTTTTGTATAAGCACGATTAACAGTAGCCCGAGTTGCCAATAATCCCACTACGTGGTTACAAGTTAGTTTCGCCGCAGGCTTGATAGCAGGTACAACGCCTACAACGGGAAAGGAAAAACGTTCACGCAGTATCGGCAGACTGACTGTACTGGCTGTATTGCAGGCGATCACTACAACTGTTAAAGGATGCCTTTTCTGAATTTCATCGACAACTTTGACAACTCGCTCAATGATCACTTCCACAGTTTTCTCCCCATAAGGAAAAGCTTCATTATCGAAAGCATATATATAGTGGAGATCTGGCAACAATTGTCGAATCTCTTGATATACAGATAACCCACCCACACCGGAATCAAAAATCAGAATGGTTGGGCGGCCAGTTGTATGCAAATTAGAAGTTGTAGCTGCCAGTGAGGGAGTATTCTCGTCCTGGAGTGCGATAGCCATAAGCTGTCTCATAATTTTTATCAAACAGATTAGCTATTCTAGCACGTATTGTTAGGCGGTTAGTGATTGGATAAGACATGTTGATGTCCCATAAACTAACACCACCTAATTTCAATCTCTTCGGAGGAAACATATTAAAGTCTTGATCATAACGCGACCCAATATATTGATAAGTTATTCCCCAATTGATATCGAAGACTTCCCAATCTAATTGATATTTCAACTGCTGTTTAGCCCTGCGGGTTAATTGCTGATTATTGCCATCACGTGGATTAACATATTGTAATGTCAGTTGGTGCTGGAAAATGCCGGTATCCATAGCTCCTGTCCACTCGACACCTTTGATTTTTGCCTGTCCTATGTTCAAGTAACGGTTGTTGGAGAAATCTATCAATTGTTCAATGTTATTTTTATAAATAGATAAACGCCAATTAAGCGCTCCTGTTATTCCCTCAATACCCACTTCTCGTTGTTTACTTTTCTCTGGATTCAAATTTGGGTTTGCACCCCAACCATATAATTGCCCAAGCGTCGGTGCCTTAAACGCGGTTCCATAGGAAGCGGTAAAACGATAACCATCAATGAACTCCCAACCCGCTCCGGTTTGCCAAGTTGTGTTCCAATTATATTCAGAATGGCGATCTGAGCGTACAGCTCCTTCCAAAATGAAGTCATGAATTTTTTGCTGAGCAGTTAAATAGGCCCCGGTATTATTAACGTCTTTTTGTACCGGGATATTGTTAGAGCCTGCCGCGACAGATTCTCTTTTCCAGTCCACACCACCACTCATTGCGCCATGACCAATCTGCCATACATTTCCCCATTGGACATTGTATTGTTCTGAATCACTTAACGTAGTGTTTCCCTGATAAATCTTATGTTTAAAATTGTAATCTTTAACGTGACTATAACTGGCTATGAATTGAGACGAGTAAATTCCCTGATTGAACTGAACTCCGGCTTCATAACTTCGGCTGAATAATTTTCGGGTATCAGTAAAGGCTCCATCATATTTTGTTCTATTATTGTAGCCGTATGTACGTATAAACCCGTTGAGCTGATCATTGAACTTATGATCAAGTGCTAACCACAGCATTTTGCTCATGAACCCATCGCGATCCGGCTCATTAGTTCCATTACCCGCTACAACATCAAATCCTCTGGTATAGGTATATCCTGCTGCGGCATTCAGGGAAGTATTTCTACCAATTTTTTGTTGTGTTGCACCATTGTAATTTTGGTATCCATATGAACCGATCCCTGCATTCAATGTCGTCCCCTGTTGCTCCCGACTGGTGATAATATTGATAACACCACCGATCGCATCGGAACCATATACCGCAGAACGCGCACCACGGATATATTCGATTCTTTGCACCATTGAAATTGGGATTTGACTGAAATCCGCAGCTCCCGTGATACCTGCTTGATTTAATCGGATACCATCTACCAATACTAAAGTATGGCGAGATTCTGTACCACGAACAAACAAAGAAGTATTCTGTCCGAGTCCACCATTTTGTGCAATATCAATACTCGGCAAACGGCGTAGTACATCAACCAAGCTATTAGATTGCCATTGTTCAATTTCTTCACGTGTAACTACGGTCATCGGTGCTAAAACAGAAGAAATAGGTTGTTTAAAACGGTTTGCTGTTACCACCAACGGATCTTGATTATTAGCAACGGAGAAATGGCTCCAACAAGAAAGCACTACTACCGAAGCAGTTGGTAAAAAAATACGATTCTTATTTGTCATGAGAGAATGGAATCTTGTCGTGGGTCTAACTATTAAGAGTCATGCTACGATGAAGGTAATAACGTGTCCAGAATGCCTCTCCATCAAAAAAGAGAATTGATGAACCAGAAAACTGGACATCCTTTGTACTTTCCCTACAATGCCGCTCGGAAATTTTTCTTAACGTGATCATACGAGAACCAGATAATGCAGAATGTCTTGCCAACGGAAGATTATGAAAATCAATTGATGGAGAAGGCCCATTGCCTGAAAGGAATGATGGCCCCCTTTAGTGCACCTGAGCCTGAAGTTTTCCGTTCCCCCGCATCTCACTACAGGATGCGAGCAGAATTCCGTATCTGGCATGAGGAAGACGACCTCTATCACATTATGTTTGATCAACAGACGAAACAGCGTATCCGAGTTGATCAATTTCCAGTTGTCAACCAACTGATTAATAGCATGATGCAAGCAATTATTGCCGGCGTAAAAAACAACCCGATATTGCGTCATAAATTGTTTCAGGTGGACTATCTTTCTACCCGTAGCAACAAAATCATTGTTTCCCTGCTTTACCACAAAAAACTGGGGGATGAATGGCGCGAACATGCAATCTTTTTGCGTGATCAGTTAAAGGCAGAAGGCTTTGATGTCCAGCTTATTGGTAGAGCATCAAAAACCAAGATTACACTCGATCATGATTATATAGATGAAGAGTTACCCGTTGCGGGTAGGACAATGATTTATCGTCAGGTTGAAAATAGTTTCACTCAACCAAATGCCAGTATCAATATTCATATGCTGGAATGGGCGATAAATATTACCAAAGATGCCAAAGGCGATCTGCTTGAACTCTATTGTGGTAACGGCAACTTTTCTTTGGCATTAGCTCAAAATTTTGAGCGCGTACTAGCAACAGAAATTGCCAAACCTTCCGTTGCTGCTGCGCAATTTAATATCAAAGCGAATCAAATTGATAATGTGCAGATTATCCGTATGTCAGCGGAAGAATTTACTCAGGCAATGAATGGAGAACGGGAATTCAACCGTCTTCAGGGAATTAACCTGAAAAGTTACCAATGTGAAACTATTTTTGTAGATCCGCCTCGCAGCGGCTTAGATGAAGAAACTGTCAAAATGGTACAGGGATATCCACGTATTCTGTATATTTCCTGTAAACCAGAAACGCTCTGCCAGAATTTAGAAACGTTGACAAAAACTCATCAAATCAGCAAGCTGGCGCTTTTTGATCAGTTCCCATATACCCACCATATGGAATGTGGTGTATTACTGGAAAGACGCGATTCATCAGTTCGTTTATAGCACTCCTTTCACGTTACTGAATCTTTCCAGACCAGAAAGCAGAATACGCCATAATCAATCCTTATGGCGTATTCATAAAATCATTATTAAAAAGTCATTAGTTTTGCTTTTCTGAAAGCATAGCCTGCTGTCTGCGCCCTTTCACCTTTCTGTAAATCCAAAATACCAATGCAGTTCCAATCACAACAGATAAGAAATTAGAGCCAATTTCCGGGTGCTTAACCCGAATGATTGCGTTATAAGCAAAAATCCCCAGGAAGAAACAGCCGATAGCCAGTTTTGGCAATCCCTCTGCCATTGGGTAGTTCAAATAACGTTGATGGAGACAATACAGAGATAAGGCCAATGAGATAATCGGGAAGATTGAAAAAGGCACCAGTGAATTAAAAAATGCCGAGAAAGTTCCGTGTGTTGCCAGCCCAACGATAAGCGCTAGCAACATTGTGCTTTTATCTTGGCGGTATTGTTCCATCGTATTCTTCTCCTTTCAGATTATTTAAGAGGTTTTAGGGGCTGCTGTTGTTTTAGAGATAGTTGCTTTAGAGACAGTTGTTTTAGAAACAGCAGTTTTTAGGGCCGTGTTTTTTGAATTAGCCGCTTTTTCTTGTTCTCGCCGATACCAATAAAAAGCGCCTTTGGAAATCATGCGGAGTTGTAATACCAAACGTTCTTCGAGACGACGTCTTTTCTTTTCATCAATATCCAGCGCTTCTGCACCAGCACTGAAAACAATTGTTACCATCGCTTCTGCTTGTATTTCGGTAAAATGACGCGGCATATGACTGGCCTGCTCAAGATAGTCTGCCAGCTCTGCAATAAAATGTTGGATTTCCCGTGCGACAGCAGCACGAAACTCAGCTGATGTTCCGGAGCGTTCACGCAGTAATAACCGGAATGCGTTAGGATTATTACCAATGAACTCCATAAATGTTGAAACAGAGGTGCGGATGACACTACCACCCTTTTCGATACGCTGACGAGCCTGACGCATTAGCTGACGCAGCATTAATCCGCTTTCATCTACCATGGTAAGCCCTAATTCATCTACGTCACGAAAATGACGGTAAAATGAAGTCGGTGCAATCCCTGCTTCTCGCGCCACTTCCCGCAAACTCAGACTGGTGAAACTACGCTCAGCACTTAGTTGGCTAAATGCAGCCTCAATCAGGGAACGACGGGTTTTCTCTTTCTGTTTCGCTCTGACACCAGTTACATTATTCACAACAATCCTGATATATCACTCGACTATATTATGGAGCAAATATATCAGATTCTGCTGTATTTGCTGTGATTGTTCTCTTAAAGATATTAACCCATATTTCCCTGTCTTATTCCTTATTCAGAAAACAAAAGCCATATGCTCATTAGGTTATTATGCCAAGCAATGTTAATATAGAGTTGTTATTTTGTGTAAAAATAGGTCTTTCCTCTATGCAATATACTCATTTTGATGCCATTGTAATTGGCTCCGGACCCGGTGGAGAAGGGGCAGCAATGGGGTTGGCAAAACAAAGAAAAAACGTTGCAGTTATAGAACGTTACAATAATATCGGCGGTGGCTGTACCCATTGGGGCACTATCCCATCAAAAGCCTTACGTCATGCTGTCAGTCGTATTATCGAATTTAATCAAAACCCCCTCTACAGTGATAATTCCCGCATTCTCCGCTCCTCATTTTCAGAAATTTTACGCCATGCAGAAGTTGTCATTAATCAACAGACTAAAATGCGGCAGGGGTTTTATGAACGCAACCGGTGCCGGATGTTTGCTGGTGAAGCAACTTTCATTGATGAACACCATGTCAGTGTACGTTATGCCGATGATAGTGTTGACATATTAAGCGCAGACAAAATAATTATTGCCACAGGTTCCCGACCTTACTGCCCACCCGATGTCGATTTTACTCACTCTCGTATTTATAACAGCGATACTATTCTGCAACTGGAACATGAACCACGCCACGTTATTATTTATGGTGCAGGAGTGATTGGCTGTGAATATGCTTCTATTTTCCGTGGATTAGGCGTTAAAGTAGATTTGATCAACACTCGTGATTATCTGTTGTCATTTCTCGATCAAGAGATGTCTGATGCTTTGTCTTACCATTTCTGGAATAGCGGTATTGTCATCCGTCATAATGAAGAATATGAAAAGATCGAAGGCTTTGATGATGGCGTGATTATCCATCTGAAATCAGGCAAAAAAGTTAAAGCAGACTGTTTACTGCACGCTAATGGCCGAACTGGTAATACAGACAAACTCGGATTGGAAAATGTCGGGCTGAAAACAGATAACCGTGGTTTATTGAAAGTGAACCGAGTCTACCAAACCAGCAATGAAAATATTTATGCAGTTGGTGACGTGATTGGTTACCCAAGTCTTGCTTCCGCTGCCTACGATCAAGGACGCATTGCAGCAAAAGCCATCATGACTGGAGATGCTGAAATACACCTGGTGGAAGATATCCCAACAGGCATCTACACCATACCGGAAATTAGTTCAGTGGGTAAAACTGAGCAACAATTGACGGCGATGAAAATCCCCTATGAAGTCGGACGAGCCCAATTCAAACACCTGGCCAGAGCGCAGATTGCAGGAATGAATGTAGGGAGTATCAAGATACTATTCCACCGCGAGACAAAACAGATACTGGGTATTCACTGTTTTGGCGAACGAGCCGCAGAGATTATTCATATTGGTCAAGCGATTATGGAGCAAAAAGGTGAAGGTAATAATATCGAATATTTCGTTAATACTACCTTCAACTATCCCACGATGGCTGAAGCATACCGTGTTGCAGCTCTCAACGGTCTAAATCGATTATTTTGATGCTGTTCCGTTGACTTCAAAATAATTTCCCATTCTGACACGAATCGCCTCTGCCAATTGCTCATAGCGACCACGCAGAGGTGAGCCGGGACGATAAACCAAAATGATAGAACGCTCTGGCACGGGATTATGGCACTCCAGATAACAAATACCATCCCGTTTTCTCTCTTTAGGAACAGACAGAGCTGGCAATAAAGTGATGCCACTTCCCGCCGCAACCATATTACGCAAGGTTTCCAAACTGGTTGCTCTGAAATGAGTATCTTCTTTAGCGCCTGCCTGAAAGCAAAACCCCATTGCTTGGTCACGCAGGCAATGACCATCTTCCAACATCAATAATTTTTCACCGGCAAGATCTCCCATTTTGACCTCAGTCCGGTTCGCCCATTTGTGTTCTTCATAGACTGCAAGTTTCATTGATTCTTCAAAGAGGGGCAATTCGATGAATGCTTCTGTTTCTCTCAACGAAGCCAAAATAGCGCAGTCAAGTTTTCCACTATCAAGTTGTGCCAACAAATTCTGAGTTTGAGCTTCATGCAGATACATTTCCAGTTTGGGAAACAATTTATGTAACTCAGGAATAATCAATGGCAGAAGATAAGGGCCGATTGTAGGAATAAGACCGATATGCAGTGGCCCGGACATGCTTTCACCTTGCAGAGCAGCCATTTCTTGTAAGACTTTTACTTCCCGTAATACCGTCTTAGCTTGCTCCACCAGCAACATACCTTGTTGTGTAAACAGGACTTTACGGCTTGTGCGTTCCAGCAGCATCACACCCAATTCATCTTCAAGTTTACGTATCTGTCCACTGAGTGTTGGTTGACTAACATGGCAAGAATCAGCGGCTCGCCGGAAATGCCGATACTCAGCAAGAGCCACAAGATATTCCAGATCGCGGATATTCATTCCCAACCTCATTGTCTTATATCAATGATAGAATTGTTTAGTAAGACATTATATGCACGAGGTCATAGAACTATCAAATGCTTGTGAACTCTGGTGTTTTTTATTGAAAAATTAAAAAAACAAAAGTTATTACAACAGAGTGACAAACCAGCCTGTCATAATAAACAGGCTGTCCAGTCAGAGAAAATTAATTGATATGTAACCTCTGCTTCGCCTCAGCAATAGCCAATTCCACCTGTTTCTGTGCTACACCACCTTTTGCCAAACGCTTATCCAGACAAGACTGTAACGATAAAATGTCATATACATCTAGCGAAATAGTTTCACTAAATTGTTGCAGTTCAGATAATGACAGTTCGTCCAACGCTTTACCTTTCTTTATCGCAACAACCACGGCCTCACCAACAATGTGATGCGCTTCACGAAACGGAACGCCTTTTGCCACCAGATAATCTGCCAGTTCAGTAGCATTGGCATAGCCCTGTTGTGCAGCTTCCTTACAACGATCACGCTTTATCTGGATACCATCCAATACCAACACAGCCATATGCAGGCAATCCCGCCATGTATCCAATGCATCAAACAGGCCCTCTTTGTCTTCCTGCATGTCTTTATTATAAGCAAGGGGAAGGCCTTTTAGCGTCATCATCATACTTGTTAATGCACCTTGTACCCGACCACATTTACCACGGATCAATTCCAAAGCATCAGGATTTTTCTTTTGGGGCATCAGGGATGAGCCAGAAGTTACCCGATCCGACAACTCTATAAAGCCAGCTTCTCCACTGTTGAAGAAAATCAGGTCTTCAGCAAAACGTGAAAGATGGATCATGCTGATACTGGCATCGGATAACAATTCCAGAACATGGTCACGGTCTGAAACACTATCCAAACTATTACGGGTTGCAGAAGCAAAACCAAGCCATGAAGCTAATTGTTCTCGATCAATATTGTACGCCGTTCCCGCCAGCGCACCGCACCCCAATGGGCTGACATCCAACCGTTTCAGAGTATCTTGCAAACGAGTCTCATCACGACTAAGCATTTCTGCATAAGCAAGACACCAATGTGCGAAAGTAACTGGTTGCGCCCGTTGCAAATGGGTATAGCCCGGCATTACTGCATCCTGATTATTTTCAGCGGTAATCACCAGTGCTTGTTGTAACTCTAGAAGCGCTTGCTGAATATCCGCTATCTGATCCTTGCACCATAGTTTCAGATCTGTAGCAACCTGATCGTTACGGCTGCGTCCTGTATGCAGTTTTTTGCCCAGATCCCCCACTTTTGCAATTAGTTGCCCTTCCACCCAGCTATGAATATCCTCCGCATCACTTTGCAAAATAGCCTTGGGGTTAGCCCGTACTTCATCCAGTAACTCATTCAGCGCCAAATCCAGCTTTTGTTGTTCTTCTGGCGTCAAAACACCGGCTGTAACCAATGCCTTTGACCACGCAACAGAGCCGATAATATCCTGCTCCGCCAAGCGATAGTCAAAACGCAGAGAATCATTAAATTGCCTGAACCGCTGATCGGCTTCCTGACTGAAACGTCCACCCCAAAGTGCCATAATTACGTACCTTTTTTCTCTGATTGCCCGGAAATTATTTTTTACTGTTCAACGCACGGATACGGGAAGAAAGCGAATGGAGGCGAATAAACCCTTCCGCATGCCTATGATCATAAACTTCATCTTCTCCGAAAGTGGCGAATTCTTCAGAATAGAGGCTATGAGGCGATTGTTTCTGTATTGCTGTTACCTGCCCTTTATACAGTTTCAAGATCACTTCACCACTGACATTCTCAGCAAGTGTTTCCGCCGCAGCCTGAATAGACTGGCGCAATGGTACAAACCAACGACCATCATAGACAACATAGGACATCTCAAGCCCCAATTGCTGGCGCCATTTGAAACTATCGCGATCCAGCACTAGCTGTTCAATACCACGCAGTGCAGCCATCATGATGGTTCCTCCCGGAGTTTCATAGCAACCACGGGATTTCATTCCCACCAAACGGTTTTCCACAATATCGATCCGGCCGATACCGTATTTAGCCCCCAGTGTATTCAACTCGCTAAGGCATTGATATGGTGACAATGCCTTACCATTCACTCCAACTACTTCCCCTTTTTCAACAGTGACAGAAACATATTCCGGTTCATCAGGTGAATCTTCTGGATCTGCAGTCCATACCCAACAATCTTTATTGGCCGCATTCCACGTGTTTTCCAATACGCCACCTTCGGTCGAAATGTGCCATGCGTTTTCATCACGACTGTAGATTTTTTCCAGCGTAGCGGTTGTGGGAATATCACGAACTTTCAGATAATCCAGTAAAGCTTCACGGGAACGCAAATCCCATTCCCGCCATGGGGCAACTACTTTCAGATGTGGAGCCAACGCGGTATAAGTACTCTCAAAACGAACCTGATCATTCCCTTTACCTGTTGCACCATGAGCAAGAGCATCAGCTCCCACTTTCAGTGCTAATTCAACCTGTGCTTTAGCAATGATAGGGCGTGCCATTGAAGTGCCGAGCAAATAACTGCCTTCGTACAATGCCCCTGTTTTCAGCACCGGATAAACATACTGCTTGATAAATTCTTCACGTAGATCGACAACATGACATTCTGAAGCGCCAGAAAGTAATGCTTTTTGTTCTATACCCTCCAAGTCTTCACGACTTTGGCCAACATCCGCAACAAATGCGATAACTTCACAATTGCCATAGTTTTCTTTTAACCACGGAATGATGGCAGAGGTATCCAAACCGCCAGAATATGCCAGAACAATTTTTTTAATACTGCTTTTCGTTGAGGTAATTGTCATAGAGATAGCCTTTTACTTTTTTATTCATCTCAGTTGAACGCTAAATCAAATCTGTTCTATCTTGTTATGCCAGAATGCGAGTGCCAACGGGTATACCATTAAATAGCGCAATCAGTTGATCAGCATAACGCCAACTAGCAATATCTACCGGATGCCCTAATGTTTTTGCGGCTTCCAATGCTGCATGAACTTTCACAATCATGCCGTCGGTAATAACTCCTTGCTCAATAAGCTGCTTTATTTTTCCTTCCGTCACTTCAGCAATTCTTTGCCCCTTTCCATCCAGAATACCACTGACATCCGACAACAAAACCAGATCCGCATGCAACACCTGCGCAATAGCTGTGGCAGCCTGATCTGCATTGACATTCATTAACTCGCCCTTTTCAGTAATACCAATAGAACTGATAATAGGGATGTAACCGAGATCCAGTAAAAGTTTCAGTAAATCCGGATTACCGGGATAAGCTTTGCCAGTATGACCAAGCTCCTCATCAAGCTGAGAAACTTTCACAACACCGCCATCCCCTAAACACAGGCCAACGGCAGGCAAACGGTACTTCGTCGCCCAGGCAAGCAAAGTTTTATTGGCTGTACCTGCCAGTGTCCCGGTAATAATGTCGATCTGATCTGCTGGCGTTACACGCAGACCTTGTTTCTTCATAATCGGTAACTGTAATTTCTGCATCAGGTCATCAACCAAACAACCCCCTCCGTGTACAATTACCAGTGGGCGCTTATGCGTTTTTCGATATGACTGTAATGTAGAAAATAACCGCACCAGCGCTTCGTGACTATCTAATAACACACCACCCAACTTGATAACTAACGGCTCCATCAAATTTATCCTCTGTCGGTATAAAATGAGATTGTTGAATTAAAGCAATGCCTGAGTTTCTTCGAATCCGAACCGGATATTCATACACTGAACAGCCTGTGCTGCTGCACCTTTCAGCAAATTGTCCTCAGCCCCGACAATGATCAGGTGCTGCCCTTGTACAGCAAAACCAATATCACAAAATGGTAACCCCACAACGGCTTTCAACGCAGGGACACCTTTTTCATATAACCGGATCAGTGGCTTATTGTGATAAGCCTGCCGATATGCCTGCCAGATTTGTTCCTCTGTCACACCTGATTTCAGCTTACAGGTAATTGTGGCAAGGATCCCCCGCGCAAAATTGCCTAAATGGGGTGTGAAGATGACTTCTGTACCTAAATGTGCCGTAATTTCAGGTTGATGACGGTGACTAAAAACCCCATAAGGCTGTAAACTGACTTCACAGAAACTGTTATTCAATGAAGCCTTACGCCCGGCACCACTTACACCGCTGACAGCATTAATCACAGGCCACTGTTCTGTATCCAGCAAATCTTCTTCCAACAAAGGTTTCAGCGAAAGCTGTGAAACCGTGGGATAACAGCCCGGAACCGCAATAAGCCGGGCAGTCTTAATTTCTTCCGCCTGCCATTCCACCAATCCATATACCGCCTGCTCAAGCCAGTTTGTATTTTTATGCTGAAATCCATAGTATTTTGAATAAAATTGCGTATTTTGTACGCGATAAGCACCAGATAAATCAAATACGATACAACCTGCTTGCAAAAATATCGGTGCAATGTCATGGCTGACTTCATGAGCCGTAGCAAGAAAAACGACATCAATACCATCCGCAGCTTCGGCAACATCCATCAGTGGCTGTAAGGGTAAATCCAGGAACCCTTTATATTGTGGATAAAGCTCTGAAAAACATTTCCCTGCATCAGTACTTTGAGAAGAAACCATCAGACCGGAAAGATGGACATAAGGATGACGTTGCAGATATGCTGCTAACTCTGCTCCGGTATAACCACTGGCACCAACTATCAGCGTATTAAGCATGGGATTTATTCACCTTGTATTAACCCAATGTATGTATTAACCCGATGTATGTCTTAATCCAATGTAGTAACCCAAATATACAATTGAATTTATATTCAATAATATTGCATTAATATTGATACTATCTTGAATAAGGGCTGTCAACAGTGAATATTAAATTACCAACATTTATTGAGTTATATCACCAGCTTATTGCTGCACCTTCTATCAGTGCAGTCGATGAAGAATTGGATCAAAGCAATGAAATGGTTATCAATCTACTGGCAGGTTGGCTGAAAGAGATTGGTTTTGAAATTGAGATCCAGCCTGTTCCAGAAACCCGTCGCAAATTCAATATGCTGGCAACATTGGGAAGCGGTTCCGGAGGTTTACTATTATGTGGTCACACAGATACTGTACCATTTGACGACGGGCGCTGGACTCAAGATCCATTCACGCTGATCGAACGCGACGACAAATTATATGGGCTAGGCACTGCTGATATGAAAGGCTTCTTTGCCTTTGTTATTGATGCATTGCGAAATATCGATACCAGCAAACTGTCTCATCCTCTTTATATTCTGGCTACCGCAGATGAAGAAACATCAATGGCGGGAGCTCGCTATTTTGCTGCCAATTCAACTCTCCGGCCTGATTTTGCCATCATTGGCGAGCCTACGTCATTGCAACCTATCCGCGCCCACAAAGGGCATGTTGCCCATGCTATCCGCATTGAAGGTAAATCCGGGCACTCCAGCGATCCTGCCCGAGGTGTCAATGCCATTGACTTGATGCACGAATCCATTACTCAGTTGATGAAACTACGTAATACTTTGCAAGAGCGTTACCACAATCCGGCTTTCGCTATCCCCTATCCCACGATGAATTTTGGTCATATCCACGGTGGAGATGCAGTAAACCGTATCTGTGCCTGTTGCGAACTGCATATGGATATCCGCCCGCTCCCCGGACTCACTTTGCAGGATTTGAATGAAGCACTAAATGAGGTACTGGAGCCTGTCAAACAGCGCTGGCCGGGACGTCTGAATGTTACGGCGCTTCATCCTCCCATTCCGGGTTATGAGTGTCCGACTAATCACAAGCTGGTGGGTGTCATCGAAAAACTGCTGGGAACAAAAGCAGAAACTGTCAATTACTGCACCGAAGCTCCTTTTATTCAGGCGTTATGCCCAACGTTGGTTTTGGGACCGGGTTCAATTGAACAGGCTCATCAACCTGATGAGTATTTAGACGTGTCGATGATTGAACCGACGAAAAAATTGATTTCTCAGATTGTGGCGCATTTTTGTTTGAGTGAGGTTTAAAACCTATTCTCTGAGTGGGACCACGGTCCCACTTAATTTTAAATAGAAAAATTCATTGAATTACCATTGGGTAATTTAACACCAAGAGTCATTTCTCCCCCCATAGACTCAATGTACTTTTTGAGTGTGGAAATTTTTAATTCATTTCCCCGTTGCTCGATCGCAGCAACCGATGACTGTGCAATACCTAAATTTTTTGCGACCTGAGTTTGCGAAAGCTCTAACGCTTCACGAATTTGATAAAGTTGTGTTTCAAGCAGCAATTCTGCTGCTTTTTCTTTAATTCTCTCTTGGCTTTCGGGACTGCGCTTTTCCATCAGTTCTTTTAACGTAGCCATATCATCTCTCCAGATCCTCTAGATGAATTCTGAATTGTTCATCAACAATCTCAATCATCTCTTTATAGAACAATCGTTGATACAGTTATAATTTCCAAGATTAACCATAGACTGTAGCCTACAAAAACATCATAGACTATAGTCTATAAAACCCAACCATTTTGTACAAAAAATAATCCATGCCCGTTAGTAAGGGTAACGCATTTTTCATAAACATGTTTTTCCAACATGAATTTCTTTCCTGATCACTTTGAATATTCCTCATCGGAAATAAGCCATTTCCTAATTGACTAAAAATCCTGCTTCGCTCATTCTATTTGGACATCTAAATGGATAGACATATAAACACTTAAACATCTAAACGTGGACGGATATAGGTTCCGTTTGTTCAGGAGGGCGCAGGATATGAGTTTTTTTCATGCAAATCATCAAGAGGCACTAAATCAGAATCTGGCTGAACTTGAAGGCCAGATCCGTGTTTCCTTTGAATTCTTTCCCCCCAGAACCACTGAAATGGAACAAACTCTATGGAAATCTATTGACCGACTGAGCAAACTGAAACCCAATTTTGTTTCCGTGACTTACGGCGCCAATTCCGGCGAACGTAACCGTACTCATAGCATTATCAAAGGAATCAAGGACAAAACGGGTCTTGATGCAGCTCCGCATTTAACTTGCATTGATGCCAGCCGTGAAGAATTACGTGATATCGCTCGCGATTACTGGAAAAACGGTATTCGTCATATTGTGGCTTTGCGTGGCGATTTACCCAATGGTAGCTGCAAACCAGAAATGTATGGCACTGATTTAGTAGAGCTCTTAAAGAAAGAGGCAGATTTTGATATTTCCGTCGCGGCTTATCCGGAAGTGCATCCAGAGGCAAAAAGCGCACAGTCTGACCTCATTAACCTGAAAAGAAAAATTGATGCGGGAGCAAATCGCGCTATTACCCAATTCTTTTTTGATGTGGAAAGTTATTTGCGTTTTCGTGATCGCTGTGTATCGACCGGGATTGATGTGGAAATTGTGCCGGGGATTTTGCCTGTTTCGAATTTCCGTCAGTTACAGCGATTTGCCGCCATCACGAATGTTCGCATCCCAAGCTGGATGACCAGAATGTTCGAGGGCTTGGATGATGACCCTGAAAGCCGCAATTTAGTTGGCGCGTCTATTGCAATGGATATGGTGAAAATTCTGAGTCGTGAAGGAGTGAAGGATTTTCATTTTTATACACTGAATCGCGCGGAATTGAGTTACGCTATTTGCCATACGTTAGGTGTTCGTCCTTGTTGATTTTTACCCTTAAAAAAAGCCGGACTAGATAGTAGTTCGGCGTGGTTATATACCACCCAGTTTGATAATTCATTACCATACCCACCGATAATAAAAGCCGAACAGTTTCCCATTCGGCCTTTCATTATCAAGCAAACGAAAAGCTAACCGGTGTTACGCATTCCTGCCGCAACACCTGCTATTGTTACCATCAACGCCTGTTCCACACGAGGGTCAGGTTGTTCCTGCTGACGGGAGCGTTGTAATAATTCTGCCTGTAGGACGTTCAAGGGATCGGTATACACATTACGTAATGCGATAGATTCGGCTATCCACGGCAAATCCGCCATCAACTGCTCATCCTGTGAGATAGTCAGAACCGTTTCTATGTCCGCGACAAGTTGATTGCGAAGTTTAATCCCCAATGACCACAGTTTCTTATCAACCAAACGTTGATCATAATATTCTGCCAGCCATAAGTCCGCTTTGGCAAAAACCATCTCCAACATGGCAATACGAGTCGTGAAGAAAGGCCAGTCACGAGACATTTCTGACAAAATATCCTGTTTTCCCGTATCTATTACATGTTGCAGTGCTGCACCCGCTCCCAGCCATGCCGGAAGCATCAGGCGGTTTTGTGTCCACGCGAAGATCCACGGGATTGCCCGCAAGCTTTCAACACCGCCTGTAGGACGACGTTTAGCAGGGCGCGAACCCAACGGTAATTTCGCCAATTCCGGCTCAGGTGTCGCCGAACGGAAATAAGGCACAAACTCCGGCTGCTCACGAACGTAATCACGGTACATGTTGCAGGAAACATCAGAGAGTGTATCCATGACTTGTTTCCATTCAGCTTTGGGTTCCGGTGGCGGTAGTAAGTTAGCTTCGAGAATGGCACTGGCGTACATAGCCAGGCTGCTGATTGTCACCTGCGGTAAGCCAAACTTAAAGCGGATCATTTCGCCCTGTTCTGTTACACGCAATCCCCCTTTCAGGCTTCCCGGCGGTTGAGAAAGTAATGCCGAATGCGCCGGAGCACCACCACGACCAATTGTGCCTCCCCGTCCGTGAAACAGTGTTAACTTCACACCCTCTTTTTCACACAATCTGATAAGCGCATCCTGAGCCCGGTATTGAGCCCAAGATGCAGCCATTACACCCGCATCTTTTGCCGAGTCAGAATAGCCAATCATGACCATTTGCTTATCCTGAATCAGTTCACGATACCACTCGATACGGAGCAATTGCTGGATCACTCGTTCTGCATTATTCAAGTCATCAAGGGTTTCGAACAATGGCGCAACAGGTAATGATAACGGGCAGCCTGCTGCTTTCAGCAATAACTTCACTGCCAGTACGTCTGAAGGCATTTTTGCCATGGAAATGACATATGCCGCAATCGCATCTTGTGGTGTTTCTGCAATCACTTTACAGGTTTCTAGAACTTCTTGCGTCTCAGCACTTGGTTGCCAATCATGGGGGATCAACGGACGTTTGGAGTTCAATTCACGCAGTAAAAATGCCTGTTTTTCTGTTTCTGACCAGCTCGCATAATCCCCCATTTCCAGATATTGGGTCAGTTCTGCAATGGCATCAGTATGACGAGTACTTTCCTGCCGGATATCAATACGCACCAATGACAGGCCAAAACAACGAACACGGCGCAAAGAATCCAGTAATGGACCATTAGCGATAATTTCCATACCACAGGCTTTCAACGATTGATAACAAGCATAGAGTGGTTGCCACAATTGTTCGTTATGCAGCAATAAATCCGCAGGGGGAATAACTTGCTCACCTTTCAAGCGTTTTTCCAGATATGCCAGAGTACTATTTAATTGTGCCCGCAACTGCTTAGCAATTTCACGGTAAGGCTCTATAACATCACCGCCTCCTGCTATCTGACGCAGTTCTGGCGTACATTCCGACATGGAAAGTTCTGATACCAAAATCTGAATATCTTTCAGGAACAGATCCGCCGCTTTCCAGCGACTGAGCAACAACACATGGCGGGTGATTTCTGCTGTAACATTAGGATTTCCATCCCGATCTCCCCCCATCCAGGAAGTAAAACGGACAGGAGCAGCTTCTGCTGGCAGACGGTAACCAATAGATTCTTCTACTTGCTCATTAAATTCACGCAAAAATGCAGGAACACCTTCCCACAAGCTATTTTCCACCACCGCAAAACCCCATTTAGCTTCATCAATCGGTGTAGGCCGAATTTTGCGGATTTCATCGGTATGCCATGACTGAGCAATAAGCTGACGTAAACGACGCGTAATATTATTACGCTCATAATCTGCTAAATCATCATGATCGAGCTGCGCCAGACATGCATTCACTTCAACCAGTTTATGGATCAGAGTACGGCGAGCAATCTCTGTTGGATGTGCTGTCAGCACCAACTCAATGGAAAGCTCATTAACAGCCTTAACCAAATCATCATTATGAAAATTTTTACTTTTCAATCGATCAAATAGTGCAGCTAATGCCACAGGATTGCTGGCAGCTTCCCCATGCGGCGAAATACTGTGATATTGTTCAGCAACGTTGGCCAGATTAAGGAACTGGTTAAACGCTCTGGCAACGGGCAGCAATTCATCATTAGATAAATTCTGTAGTGTTGATAAAAGTTGCTGGCGATTAGCTTCGTTTCCTGCACGAGATGATTTAGATAACTTCCTTATTGTTTCAACTTTATCAAGAATATCTTTTCCCTGAACCTCTTTGATCGTGTCTCCCAGTATCTTACCAAGCATACTGACATTACTGCGCATTGCGGAATATTGCTGATTCATGTGATTCCTGACCTTGTGTTGCTGTATGCGTGTTTTGTTTGTTTCTAACACATTATTTCAATCACACTATTCATACCAGAAAACGAACAATTTGGTCATATTAGAAAACAAACAAATTGGGAGGATTAGTCGGGACAGAAAACGTAATATCCCGACCGAATACGTTGTATTTTATAAGAGTTGTGATAAACGGTTCAGATCTGATTGGATTGCCCCGGCAGTCACATCTCGCCCGGCTCCCGGACCACGGATAACTAATGGATTGTCACGATACCAACGGCTTTCTATGGCGAAGACATTATCCCCCGGTAATAACGAAGCTAAAGGATGTTCTAAGCGCACAGCTTCCACCCCAACTTTCGCCTTACCTTTAGCATCAAAACGCGCAACATAACGCAGTACCATTCCCATTTCACGCGCAGCTCCTAACCGTTTCAGCATCTGCTCATTAATAGCAGAACTGTTTTCGAAAAACTCTTCAATAGAACCAATATTGGCTTCTGCCGGCACAAGTGACTCTACCCGTACCTGATCCGCGTCTATCTCATAACCTGCCTCACGAGCCAGGATAACCAATTTGCGCATCACATCCTGACCGGAAAGGTCAATACGAGGATCAGGCTCCGTCAACCCTTGTTGCCATGCCTGTTCTACCAGATCACTGAAAGGCACTGTGCCATCAAATTGCAGGAATAACCACGATAAAGTACCGGAGAAAATGCCGCTGATAGACAGGATAGTATCCCCACTTTCTCGCAAGTCCCTGACGGAATAGTTAATTGGCAACCCGGCACCAACGGTGGCATTGTATAACCAATGACGGCCTGTTTTTGCAAAAGCATCCCGGATCATGCGGTAAGTGTTACTGTTAGATGAGCCAGCGGCTTTATTGGCACTAATCACATGAAAACCATAGCTGGCAAAATCTATGTAGTTATTCGCCAATTCTTCACTTGCCGTTATATCCAACACCACTAAATCATCATAAGGATGTGCACGCATCCATAAAAACAGTTCGTCACCTTCATGTATGGTGGCTTCATCATTAAAGAATGCCAATGCCCGACTTGCGTCAATGCCCTGATAGTTCAGCAGGCTCCGGCGGCTATCGACAATTCCCGCTAAAATGAATTCAAAATCACTGCGAGCAGAGATATTTTTCTGTTCACGTGTAAACAATTCCAGCCAACGTGACCCGATATTTCCTTTACCAAACAGAACCAACCCAATACGTTTTTCTGCCCGGAACAAGCTCTGATGCAACCCCTGAATCAAGTGTGATGTCTGGTTCAAACGCAATACAGCAACCAGACTAATGCCATCTTCTGCATGCCAGATAAATTCAACAGGTTGGTCTTTCAATTGTTGATAAAAACGGTGGCTATGTAGCGGATTTTTGCATACACCTGCTCCCACCAAAGCCACCAATGATAATCCTTCACGCAAGGAAAGTTTTCCTGGCAAAGATGCATCCTGCAAAACATCAAGGGCACTATTAACAACTTCAGAGGTATAACAAAGCTGGATCAGATTACAGTCAGCATGCAACCCCGTCGCTAAGGGACGGATTTGAGCACGCTTTAACAACGAATCGATATCTTTATAAGTTTGTTTAAAGTTATGGGCAGAAGAAAAATGCAACTCAATCAGGCAAACATCATCGTGGCTGGTGACAATTTTAGCTCCTGTTCCTGTCGCCAAAACTCGTTCAATACGAGTAGAGCCTTGCTCAGGCTGATAACTACAACGTAATTGCAAATCGATATCACTGACGGAAACTGGCTGTAATGTACGGGTATGAAGTACAGGAGCCGCCAGGCGAGCCAGTTCGCTGGCCTCATCCAGACGCAATAGTGGCAGAAGACACGCATCCTTAACTTTGCGCGGATCTGCACTGTAAACCCCGGCTACATCACTCCAGATTGTCACTTTTTTAGCGCCAGCTAATGCACCAACCTGTGTTGCAGAATAATCACTGCCATTGCGCCCCAATAGTACGGTTTCACCCTTTTGATTACTGGAAATAAAACCTGTCACTACTAAGCGCTTATTGGAATTCTGGACTAATAACTGACTTAGCAAAGGCTGAGAAAGATTGACATCAACTTGTGGCTGTGCTGCCCGCTCTGCGCGCAGGAATTGGCGCGCATCCAGCCAGGTGCTAGGAATACCTTGTGATTCAAGCAAAGCGGCCATCAAGCGAGCGGACCATATTTCGCCATGACCAACAACTTCAGCATAGGTAATGTCACTAATTGGTTTATCCAACAGCGCACTCAACCTTTCTAAATCAGCAATAAAATGTGCGATAAGAGTTTCAGCAACGGTTTCTGGCAATAATCCGCGGATCAACTCTTGCTGGTAGCGCCGTAAGGATTGCTGAACTTGATGAGCTGAAATACGGTCACTCTGACTCAATTTCAGCCAATCAATCAGTTGATTAGTCGTACTGCCTGCTGCTGATACCACCATCAAGTCACCCGGCTGGCTATAATTCGCCATAATATCCGCAACCCGCTTATAACATTTCACATCCGCAAGGCTGCTACCGCCAAATTTATGTAACTGGCGGCCAGATTCCGCCCCTGCTGTTGCCAGTTCAATCATGATTACCTCGTTGCCGCTGCCTGAAATGCATTATCCAAATCAGCAATTAAATCCTGACTATCTTCTATTCCTACAGAGACACGAAGAAGTGAATCCGTAATCCCTGCCTGTTTCCTTGCTTCTGCCGACATACCAGCATGTGTCATCGTAGCTGTATGAGAAATCAACGACTCCACACCACCCAACGATTCCGCCAGAGTAAATAATTTTAATGCAGATAAAAAGCGACGCATTGTTTGTTCATCACCATCAAGTTCAAAACTCAACATCGCACCAAAACCTGTTTGTTGTTGAAGAGCTATTTCATGCCCTGGATGATCTTTCAGTGCTGGATAGTAGAGTTTTTTCACTTGTGGTTGTTGCTGTAAATATTCCACAATGGCAGCCGTGTTGCTTTGCTGTAGAAGTACCCGCGCAGACAACGTACGAATTCCCCGCAACAACAAGTAACTGTCGAAAGCCCCCCCGGTCACACCGATATTGTTCGCCCACCATGCCAAATCCTCAGCCAGGGTGGGATCTTTGGCAATAATTGCACCAGCAATCAAATCAGAATGCCCATTCAGGTATTTTGTGCAGGAGTGAACAACTAAATCTGCACCTAAATCCAATGGCTTTTGCAGCACAGGGCTTAAAAACGTGTTATCAACTACCGTCAATGCACCTGCTTCACGAGCCAGACCACAGATGTACCCAATATCCACAATACGCAGCAATGGATTACTTGGTGTTTCAATCAAGACCAATTTAGGCTTTTGCGCAATTGCCTGTTTCAGTGCCGAATCATCCGCCTGATCAACGAAAATAACATCATAAGCGCCACGGCGGCTTAAGCTATCAAACAGGCGGTAACTTCCGCCATAACAATCATGGGGTGCTACCAATAAATCTCCCGGTTGCAAGAAAACGGTGCACAACAGATGGATGGCTGACATACCACTGCTGGTCATCACAGCACCTGCTCCGCCCTCCAGTTCAGCCAAAACTTGCTGGACAACATCACGACCAGGATTACCACGCCGTGAGTAATCATGTGCTCTCGGTTCATTAAACCCTGTGAAATTGTATGTGCTGGAAAGATAGATAGGCGGGACAACACAACCATATTGTTCATCAATATTTGTACCGCTTTGTACTGCGACCGTAGCTTGTTTACACCCCATAATCTTTACCCATTTCTTGTTTTCGGAGTCACAAAAGAATACCCCCCAGAAAGATAGACGTCAATACATCTAGACATCCAAAATAATTTACGGTTTAATAACACAACCCAATCATTACCCCCATTTTTTATGCCAGATTAGGGCATATTTTGTGAATTGATTAACCATAGCGATATAGTCGATAGGGGAAATATGCTAAAATGCCGAATTATCGACATGAACATAGCTCAGAAATAATTCCTTTTGTTTCTGATTTCAGTTGCTTGATTTAAAACTATTTAAGGTATCTCATGGCTGAGTGGAATGGTGAGTATGTCAGCCCTTATGCTGAACATGGCAAAAAAAGTGAACAGGTCAAAAAAATTACGGTTTCAATTCCATTAAAGGTATTGAAAATACTGACGGATGAGCGTACTCGTCGTCAGGTAAATAATCTGCGTCATGCAACAAATAGCGAATTGCTGTGTGAAGCATTTCTCCATGCGTTCACTGGGCAACCGTTACCTGACGATAATGATTTACGTAAAGAACGTCATGATGAAATCCCTGAAACTGCAAAAGCCATAATGCGTGAACATGGGATCGATCCCGAAACTTGGGAATATTGATATCTCCTTTATCTCAAGTCGTTGTTTGTATGCTGTACTGCGACTTGAAATCAATCAGATATAACAAAAATGCCCGATATTTTCTATCGGGCATTTTTGTTGGAAGCAAGAATTACTTCTTGATACCTGGAACGCTGAAACGTTTGTTAAAGCGATCAACACGACCACCAGTCGCAACATCACGCTGTTTACCGGTGTAGAACGGATGGCATGAACCACAAACGTCCAGGTTCAGGTCGTGACCTACGGTAGATTTGATTTTGATAACATTACCGCAAGAGCAAGATGCAGTAATTTCTTCGTATTTAGGATGAATACCTTGTTTCATGGGGAAAACCTCTGTTAAGGCCGCGTCGCTATCCAGCCCTATCGCCGCCAGACACCACACGTCGTGTTGATTAAAATAAGTTCGGTAATTTTCATACCAAAGGCGGCGGATCATACAGAATATCGTTTTATTGCGCAATGAAATCCACTGATTTGCTATGATACTCTTTGTCATTATATGTTGCTTTAGTCTTGCCATTAATAATCATTCGGAAATCGCCTTATGACCGTTGTTCAGGTTGCTTTACCTGTCCCTTTAGCTCGCTCTTTTGATTATCTGTTACCTGAAAGATTGCCGATCCCCGCCCATGGGGTCCGGGTACGTGTGCCATTTGGCAAACGCAATGCAATAGGTGTAGTTACAGGGATTACAGACAACAGCGATTTTCCCCTTGAGCAACTCAAACCAATTACCGATCTGCTTGATGAATCCCCGCTTTTTTCTGAGGATCTTTGGCAGTTGCTCCTGTGGTCTGCCTGCTATTATCACTATCCGCTTGGCGAAGTCCTTTTTCATGCCATGCCTGTTTTACTGCGACAAGGTAAACCCGCAGAATTCTCCCCTCTCTGGCAATGGCAAGTGACAGAAGCAGGCCATGATTTGCCTCTTGAACAACTTAAACGCTTCACCAAACAGCAACAAGCTTTAGCTAAATTGCGCCAAACATCCATTTATCGTCATCAAGTCTCTGAATTAGAATTGAGTGAAAATGCACTGCAATCACTGAAAAAAAAGGGATTAATTGATTTACATCCGGTACAACCGGAAACTGAAAATTGGCATGAACATTTTCGCATCATCGGGGAACGGCTAAAACTCAATACAGAGCAAGCCACCGCAATTGGAGCCGTTCGCGCAGAAGATCATACTTTTTCTCCCTGGTTACTTGCCGGCATCACTGGCTCAGGTAAAACCGAAGTATACCTGAGTGTTCTGGAAAACATTTTGACACAGGGAAAACAAGCACTGATCTTAGTTCCCGAAATTGGTTTAACTCCCCAAACTATCCGCAGGTTCAGAGAGCGATTCAACGCGCCCGTTGATGTTCTGCATTCAGCCTTAAATGACAGTGAACGGTTATCGGTATGGTTAAGAGCAAAACGAGGGGAAAACGCCATTGTCATCGGTACTCGTTCAGCACTGTTCACTCCCTTCGCTCACTTAGGTGTCATCATCATTGATGAAGAGCATGATAATTCTTATAAACAACAAGATGGCTGGCGCTATCACGCTCGTGATCTGGCGGTCTTCCGCGCCAAAAAAGAGAAAATTCCTATCATTCTGGGAACAGCAACACCCGCGCTAGAAACACTATTTAATGTAAGACATGGAAAATACAAACAACTTACTTTGACGAAACGAGCCGGTCATGCCCTGCCAGCAACCCAACACCTGCTGGATATGAAAGGATTGCCGCTGACCGTCGGTTTATCTCAACCTCTCGTTAACCGCATTAGTGAACATTTGCAAGCAGATAATCAGGTCATCCTATTTCTGAACCGCCGTGGTTATTCCCCTGCCCTGCTGTGCCATGAATGTGGCTGGATAGCAGAATGCCAGCGTTGTGATCACTACTATACCCTGCATCAGAATCATCGCTATCTGCGCTGTCATCATTGTGATAGCCAGCGACCCATTCCTCGTCAATGCCCCCAATGTGGAACGACACATCTAATCCCTGTAGGGCTAGGTACTGAGCAACTTGAAGAGGGTATCACTCAACTGTTTCCCAACGTTCCGGTTACCCGTATCGACAGGGACACCACCAGCCGCAAAGGCGCTCTGGAACAACAACTCGCGGATATTCATCAGGGTGGTGCTCGTATTTTGATCGGCACTCAAATGTTGGCAAAAGGTCACCATTTTCCTGATGTCACACTAGTCGCTTTATTGGATGTCGATGGAGCCCTGTTTTCTGCGGATTTCCGCGCGGCTGAACGGTTTGCGCAATTGTATACTCAAGTCTCTGGTCGAGCAGGACGAGCAGGCAAACGTGGAGAAGTTGTACTTCAGACTCACCATCCAGAACATCCACTTTTACAGGTGTTGCTGGAGAAAGGCTATGACGCATTTGCTCAGCAGGCAATGGAAGAGCGCCGACAAGTACTTCTGCCCCCTTTTGTCAGCCATATCATGCTACGGTCGGAAGATCACGATAATCAGCAGGCTCCTGCTTTTTTGCAACAAATGCGCCAACTGTTTGAACATCATCCACAATATGATGAACATGTATGGATTATGGGACCAGTTCCCGCATTACAGGCCAAACGGGGTGGCCGATATCGTTGGCAATTACTGGTGCAACACCCTTCGCGCATTTTTCTACAAAAAATGATGGCAGAGCTCTACCCACATATCACAGCGTTGCCACAAGCACGTAAAGTAAAATGGAATATTGATGTTGATCCCACAGAAGGTTGATAAAAAAACAATTGATTATTGCAGTAAAAACTCCAAATTGAACAGAAGCCTATGAAAAAACAGTGGCAATTATTTCCTTAATTTGCGAAGTAGCTCTAAGAAATGATGTATATCACATTTTTTATGTAAACAAAGTAACGGGTTGAACTGTTAATCGGTTTAAAATGAATTTATTAATAAGTCTGTAGAAAACGAGCCGCCAGTGCTTCCCCACAGGAATAACTGGCGTTTTTTTACTTTCGATTTTTTTACTTTCATTTCGGATAACAGTCGTTTCGCTACCTGTAGAACATGAGGAGTGAACTATGGAAAAAAAGAATTGCGCATTAGCGACAATGAAAGATGTCGCCAAAGTAGCGGGGGTTTCTACCGCAACAGTATCAAGAACACTTATGAATCCTGATAAAGTTTCTGCGCACACCCGCCAGAAAGTCGAAAATGCTGTACTGGAAGTGGGTTACTATCCACATAATCTCGCCAAGAATTTGAGGAGAAATGAGTCCAGAGCCATCCTGGTTATCGTTCCCAATATCAGCGATCCTTTCTTCAATGAAAGTATCCGCGGCATTGAAGAGACTGCGGCAAAACATGGCTATCTGGTTCTGATTGGTGATTGCAAACACCAACAACAGCAAGAACATGCTTTTATCAATCTGCTCATTACCAAACGCATTGATGGCATGATCTTACTGGGCTCAAATGTTCCTTTCGATGTCTCTAAAGAAGAACAGAAAAATATGCCTCCCATGGTGATGGCTAATGAATTTGCACCTGAACTAGGGCTTCCTACTGTCCATATCGATAATCTGACCTCCGCTTTCAATGCCACCCATCACTTACAAAAAATCGGGCATAAACGCATCGCCTGTATAACCGGACCAGATACAATGCCACTGTGCCAATATCGGCTTCAGGGTTATATTCAGGCATTACGTCGTACCGGCGTTCCTATCCGTGATGAATATATAGTCAGAGGTGATTTCACCCATGAAAGTGGCGCTGAATCAGCAGAAATTCTGCTTAGCCTGCCGGAACCTCCTAGCGCTATTTTCTGCCATAGTGATGTCATGGCAATTGGTGCAATGTGGCAAGCTAAAAAAATGGGATTAAAATTACCAGAAGACCTGTCCATTGTTGGTTTTGATAATATCAACATGGCGCAATACAGCGAACCGCCTCTGACAACTGTGGCACAGCCATGTTATGAAATTGGGCATAACTCAATGCTTTTGTTGCTAGAACAGCTCCAGGGCCGTATGGTTTCGAAAGGCTCACGATTATTAGATGCAGAATTGCTTATTCGTGAGAGTACTTGTTCGCCTAAAAGCTAGGCAAATAACTACATGTTCAGTAACATTAGGTATCTACTCCTTAATTTTTTAAATAACTCAGCGAATTAAACACAGTGGCACAACGAGATTATGTGAGTCGCGGGCATTCCAATCCCCGTCGGAAAGGTACTGGTAAGAAAAAAAATCAGGCCCAGGGACTACCTAAAATGACATTAGCTATCGCCGTCGCTTTGGTGGTCACATTCATTGGTGGACTTTATTTCATCGTACATACTAAAAATGAAAGTGTACAAAATACACCACCAATCACTCACCAGCCTAAAGGCCATGGTCTGCCACCAAAACCAGAAGAACGCTGGAGTTATATCAAGGAGCTGGAAAATCGACCTGTTGGTCTGCCATCAATGCAGGAACCCTCTTCAACCCCTAATCAACAGAACAACAGCCCAACGGAACTGACGCCAGAACAGCGCCAGTTACTTGAACAAATGCAGGCAGATATGCGCCAGCCTCCAACACAATTGGCTGAAGTACCCTATAACAGTGAGCCAGTTCCTCGCTCACGCGTTCTTGTGAATCCACCAGTACAAAAACCATCTCCAGAATATATTCCACAGCAAAATCCTGTGATTCAACAGGAGAATAAGTCATCGGTGCAATTTCAATCACCTCAGGCGCAAATACCTCGGTCTCAAACACCCAATGAGTCCAGCAAGCCAAAGACGGCGCTAAATGAAGCCAGATTAATGCTACAATGTGGCTCATTCCGTACTATAGAGCAGGCAGAGTCTGTCCGTGCCAGCCTCGCGTTGGTCGGTATTGAGAGTAAGATTACAACAAAAGACAGTTGGAATCGGGTTGTAGTAGGACCGTATAAGAACAAAGATAGTGCGGAAAAAATGCGCAATCGTATTGCCAATACGGGGATTTCCAACTGTATTCTCCGCCCTGCTGGGGGTTGAAAAATCAAAAAATTCCCCCATCTTGATCTCTAATAACGAACATACGGTACTTTTGATAAATAATCGTGGCATTGTCAGCCAAAGTACCGTGTGCCATCTTCTATTTTTTAACCAGGGGCTAACTCGTGACTACAATCGTAAGTGTTCGCCGTAATGGCCAAGTTGTCATCGGTGGTGATGGACAAGCAACAATGGGTCATACCGTTATGAAAGGCAATGTCCGTAAAGTACGCCGCCTTTACAATGACAAAGTCATAGCGGGTTTTGCCGGCGGTACTGCAGATGCCTTCACCCTATTTGAGCTGTTTGAACGTAAGCTCGAAATGCATCAAGGGCATTTGACTAAAGCAGCAGTTGAACTCGCTAAAGATTGGCGGACAGACAGAATGCTCCGCAAACTGGAAGCCCTGCTTGCCGTTGCAGATGAAAATACATCTCTGATTATTACAGGTAATGGTGATGTGATTCAGCCAGAAAATGATCTTATCGCTATTGGCTCCGGTGGCTCATATGCACAAGCAGCAGCCCGCGCAATGCTGGAAACCACCGAACTCAGCGCCCGGGAAATCGCAGAACGCGCCCTGACTATCGCTGGCGATATCTGCATCTACACCAACCAAAATCATAACTTCGAAGAATTACCCTCAAAAGCGTAAGGATAGATAGTATGTCTGAAATGACTCCTCGCGAAATTGTCAGCGAACTTGACAATCATATCATCGGTCAGGATAAAGCAAAGCGTGCTGTTGCCATTGCACTGCGTAACCGCTGGCGTCGTATGCAGTTGGATGAATCACTGCGTTACGAAGTAACTCCGAAAAATATTCTGATGATTGGCCCAACCGGTGTTGGTAAAACCGAAATCGCCCGTCGTTTGGCAAAACTGGCTAATGCGCCTTTTATCAAAGTTGAAGCAACAAAATTCACTGAAGTCGGTTATGTCGGTAAAGAAGTTGACTCCATTATTCGTGATCTGACTGACGCTGCCGTGAAAATGGTTCGCCTGCAATCCATTGAAAAAAACCGCCACCGCGCCGAAGAACTGGCTGAAGAGCGTATTCTGGACGTTCTGTTGCCACCAGCAAAAAATAACTGGGGGCAACCTGAAGTTCAACCAGAGCAGTCCTCAACCCGCCAGACATTCCGCAAGAAACTGCGTGAAGGCCAGCTAGATGACAAAGAAATCGAGATCGAAGTTGCAGCGGCTCCTGTTGGTGTTGAAATCATGGCACCTCCGGGAATGGAAGAGATGACCAATCAATTACAGTCCATGTTCCAAAACCTGGCTGGCCAGCGTCAAAAAAGTCGTAAGCTGAAGATCAAAGATGCGTTCAAACTCCTGGTAGAAGAAGAAGCTGCGAAACTGGTTAACCCTGAAGAGTTGAAACAGCAAGCGATTGATGCCGTTGAACAGCACGGTATCGTCTTTATTGATGAAATCGATAAAATTTGTAAACGTGGTCAAAGCTCCGGCCCGGATGTTTCCCGCGAAGGCGTTCAACGTGACTTATTACCATTGGTTGAAGGCTGTACTGTCTCCACCAAACACGGCATGGTAAAAACTGACCACATTCTATTTATCGCTTCAGGCGCATTCCAGGTTGCCAGCCCTTCTGATTTGATCCCAGAGTTACAAGGACGTCTGCCTATCCGTGTTGAATTACAGGCACTAACAACTGAAGACTTTGAGCGCATCCTGACTGAGCCGAATGCTTCACTGACAGAACAATACAAGGCATTGATGGCCACCGAAGGCATGAATATTGAGTTCACCGCTGACGGTATTCGTAGAATTGCAGAAGCTGCATGGCAGGTTAATGAGACTACCGAAAATATTGGTGCCCGCCGTTTGCACACTGTGCTTGAACGCATGATGGAAGACATCTCTTTCGAAGCCAGCGAATGTCAGGGTCAATCTGTTGAAATCAATGCTGACTATGTCAAAACACACTTAGATGAACTGGTAGCTGATGAAGATCTGAGCCGTTTTATCTTATAATCGGTTTATAGCCTGATTCAACAGTAGTAAAAAATGGAATGGGAGGCTTACCTCCCATTTCTCTTTTTCTTAAACCAAAATCTATTACACTGAAATGTTTGATAGCAATATGAGTTCAATAACAACGGGTAATCAGATACAGGCATGGCTGGAAAGCTTACGCCTCAAAACTCTTCCACTTGCTGTAGCAGCCATTATGACCGGCTCTGCCCTTGCATCATGGGCGGGTCATTTCAAATGGTCGGTGGCGTTGCTGGCCTTATTAACCGCCTCCTTGCTACAAATTCTGTCCAATCTTGCCAATGATTATGGTGATGTCACCAAAGGCAGTGATACCGAAAAACGCATCGGCCCAATGCGCGGCATGCAAAAGGGCTTGATCACCGCGCAACAAATGAAAACCGCATTGAAAATTACCGTGTTGCTCTCTTGTCTCTCAGGAATTTCTCTCATCATCGTTGCCTGTCATAGCCCAAGCGATATTATCGGTTTTCTGGGTTTGGGGCTGCTGGCGATCATCGCTGCGATTACTTATACGGTAGGCGCTAAACCGTATGGTTATATGGGATTGGGTGACCTTTCCGTCCTTATTTTCTTTGGTTGGCTCAGTGTACTTGGTACTTACTATCTGCAAGCCAATACTTTTTCTCTGGACACTGTTCTGCCCGCAACAGCCTGTGGTTTACTCTCCGTGGCGGTGTTGAATATTAATAACTTGCGTGATATCGAAACAGATCGCCAAAACGGTAAAAATACACTGGCAGTCAGACTAGGTGGAAAAAAAGCCCGTTACTACCATGCAACACTGCTTACAGGTGCTATGCTCTGCTTTGTCATCTTTACCCTCTTATATCTAAACAACTGGTATAATTGGTTGTTCCTGCTGGCTTTCCCCTTATTATTGCAGCATATGTTACAGGTACTGCGCGATCCAACAGCCAAAGGTATGCGCCCCAAGCTGGTACAAATGGTCAAGGCTGCATTATTGGCTAACATCCTGTTTTCCATTGGATTGATACTTAATTAGGCGAGTACATATCAATTTTATACACACGTTTTAAGATTGATGATTTTGCCAACACTGGCCTTAAAAGGATATACTGTTCGTTCCTTGCATAAACCAGACGTAAATCCCATGAAATATGATACTTCCGAACTTTGTGATATCTATCAAGAAGATGTAAACGTGGTAGAGCCATTATTCTCCAACTTTGGTGGGCGTACTTCATTTGGTGGTCAAATCATCACAGTGAAATGCTTTGAAGACAATGGATTGCTTTATGATTTATTGGAAGAACACGGACGTGGACACATTTTGCTCGTCGATGGTGGTGGATCGGTACGCAAGGCTCTTGTCGATGCCGAATTGGCTCAACTTGCTGTCAATAATGAATGGGAAGGTATCGTCGTCTACGGTGCTGTGCGTCAGGTAGATCACCTTGCTGAACTCGATATTGGCATTCAGGCAATGGCCGCTATTCCTGCCGGCTCCAACAGCGAAGGCATCGGAGAAAGTGATATCAGGGTGAATTTTGGTGGCGTAACTTTCTTTTCCGGTGATTATCTTTATGCAGATAATACAGGGATTATCCTATCAGAAGTTCCGCTGGTGATGGATGACGATAGCGATAATGATGAAATGTAATATCCGGATAAACCTATACCCTATCATCAATCTCCAAGATACATAAAAAAGGGCGCAGTCATCCGCCCTTTTTTCGCAAAACTATCGGATACCTTACTGAACATCTTCCATCTTACCCAACAAGGTACGTAAGCGATCTTGCCATGCTGATTGTTCTTGTTTGAGCTGTTCATTTTCACGTACCAGAGAATCACGGCTATCTGTCACATTTTGGACATCCTGAGATAACACTGTGTTCTTTTCTTTTAATTCTTCAATTTCCATTTGCAGCAAAGTGATGGTATCAATTGCCTGCTGAACTTTAGATTCTAGCTTTTCAAAAACTTCAAATGACATTCTCTAGCCCCTCTTATAAGCAATGCCTTGATTGTATTTAGCCTGTTAACGACTGTCTAGTTTCATACTTCTAATGTGTGGCATAACGAGAAATATAGTGACTAATCCTAAATGGATATAAGATCACATTTTAGCGACCAATAAAACCACAATTAAATGCGAGTTCGCTCATTTTGTTGACGCAACACGCAGATTTCAATTTCGCTATTTCTCGTTTCCGCTCATTAACGATAAATTCACATCGCCTTTCTCTGCGTAATCAGAACGCAGCAAGAAAGGACTAATAATTAATCTCCTCTCTGTACTTTTTATAGGATATAGAAATGAGTCAGACCACCACTCCAACATTATCAGGTCAATGCACTTCAGAATTTCTGGGTACTGCATTGCTTGTTTTCTTCGGCTTAGGCTGTGTTGCTGCTGCCCGTCTTGCAGGAGCACAACTGGGTCTATGGGAAATCAGCATTATCTGGGGCTTTGGTGTTGCCCTGGCTGTTTACCTTACTGCCGGAATTTCTGGTGCACACCTGAATCCAGCAGTAACCATTGCGCTATGCCTATTTGCCAGTTTTGACAGAAAAAAAGTACTCCCTTACATCATTGCCCAAATGTTAGGCGGTTTTGTCGCCGCAGCTATCGTCTATATGATGTATTACAACCTTTTCCTTGATTATGAGCAAGTTCACAACATTGTTCGGGGATCACAAGAAAGTCTTTTCACGGCTGGAGTATTTTCCACTTACCCTGCATCACAACTTTCTGTATTCCATGCATTTATTGTTGAAGTTATCATCGCGGCTGTTTTGCTTTGCCTGATCCTGGCACTAACAGATGATGGCAATGGCATTCCACGTGGTCCTTTGGCACCACTGATTATCGGTATTTTAATTGCTGTTATCGGTGGATCTTTTGGCCCCCTGACCGGATTTGCCCTGAATCCTGCCCGTGATTTCGGCCCTAAGTTAGTTGCTTATTTAGCCGGATGGGGAAATATTGCTCTGACTGGTGGCCGGGACATCCCTTATTTCCTTGTTCCGTTGGTCGCCCCCATTGTTGGTGCAATTCTGGGTGCATTTGGTTACCGCAAACTGATTACCCGCCATTTACCCCATGGAGCTTAGTTTTGCTGCCCTTGACAGATGATAACAGATAAAAAATAAAAAAATTATTGAATAAGACCAGGTTATAGTTATGACAACAGAAAATATGACGGATAAAAAATATATCGTTGCTTTGGATCAGGGGACAACCAGTTCACGGGCAGTAATACTTGATCACGACGCTAATATTATCTGTATTTCACAACGTGAATTTCCACAAATATATCCTAAGCCAGGCTGGGTAGAGCACGATCCAATGGAGATCTGGGCCAGCCAAAGCTCAACATTGGTCGAAGTGCTGGCAAAAGCAGATATCCGCACAGATCAAATTGCCAGTATTGGTATCACTAATCAACGAGAAACAACTATCATCTGGGAAAAAGAAACAGGTAAACCTGTTTACAATGCCATTGTATGGCAATGTCGCCGGACAGCAGATATTTGTACCAAACTGAAGAAAAAAGAAGGTTTGGAAGAATATATCCGTCATAACACTGGCCTGGTGATTGATCCCTATTTTTCCGGTACAAAAATAAAATGGATCTTGGATAATATCGAGGGGGTCCGCCTGCGTGCTGAAAATGGCGAACTGTTATTCGGCACAGTGGATACCTGGTTGGTTTGGAAAATGACACAAGGTCGCGTGCATGTCACCGATTACACCAACGCTTCCCGTACTATGCTATTCAATATCCATAATCTCGACTGGGATCAGAAAATCCTTGATGAGTTGGGTATTCCTCGCGTTATGTTGCCAAAAGTTGCCGCATCTTCTGAAATTTATGGTCAAACCAACATCGGTGGTAAAGGCGGTACTCGTATTCCTATTGCAGGAATTGCAGGGGATCAACAGGCTGCGCTCTATGGCCAGTTATGTGTCCAGCCTGGCATGGCAAAAAATACTTATGGCACAGGCTGCTTCCTGCTGATGAATACAGGAACTGATGCCGTGCGTTCCAATCATGGGCTGCTGACCACCATCGCCTGTGGGCCACGAGGTGAAGTCAACTATGCGCTGGAAGGCGCCGTATTTGTAGGTGGAGCGTCTATTCAGTGGCTGCGTGATGAACTGAAACTTATTGCAGATGCGGCAGACTCCGAATACTTCGCCAAAAAAGTAAAAGACAGTAATGGTGTTTATGTTGTTCCGGCCTTTACCGGTCTTGGAGCCCCTTATTGGGATCCTTACGCCCGTGGCGCCATTTTCGGCCTGACTCGTGGTGCAAACAGTAACCATATTATTCGTGCCACACTCGAATCCATCGCTTACCAAACCCGTGATGTACTGGATGCAATGCAAGCCGATTCTGGTACACGCCTGCAAGCACTGCGTGTAGACGGTGGTGCGGTTGCCAATAATTTCTTGATGCAATTCCAGTCTGACATTCTCGGAACACGTGTCGAGCGCCCTGAAATACGCGAAAGCACAGCATTAGGTGCCGCCTTCCTTGCTGGTTTAGCTGTCGGTTTCTGGAAAGATCTTGACGAAGTGAAGAGTAAGGCAACTATCGAAAAAGAATTCCGTCCAAGTATTGAAACTACAGAACGTAATCACAGATACAACGGTTGGAAAAAAGCGGTTGCCCGCGCTCAAGAATGGGAAGATCGCGCTTGAAAAACAAGCCATTAAGGTGAAAAACCCCCGCATTGAAACATAATGCTCTGACAGAGCAGTACTGCCATGTTAGAAGTACTGTAATGTCAGAGCTTTCTCACTTCGATATTTTTGCCTACTACTGTATTGCCCGTCTTTATCCGACTGTATGTTCCTGATGCTGGATCCGCTGAGAAATTGGCAGCCAACACAATAGAATAAGCAGAGCCATAAAGAACATCAGCATACCAACGCTGAACTGGCTATTTTGTGGCAACATCGCCGATAACCATGTAGCCACGCCAGACCCTATATTCTGTAATCCACCCACCAGCGCCCCCGCTGCACCAGCCAGATAAGGAAATGGCTCCATAGCCCCCGTCGTTGCCAGCGGGAACAGCATACCAGCGCCAAAAAAGAACAATGCAGCCGGGAACAACAGCGTCCAGATATTGATAATCCCCAACCATCCTGGCAACCACATCAACGCGCCTGCTATCAAACAACAGATGACGGAATTCCACATCAATTGATAAAATGTTTTGTTCTCACGTCCTGCATACCATGAGCCCAGAAATGCAGCAGGGATAGGCAGAATAAACAGAATACTGACAGTCAAACTGTCCAATCCTAAAACAGCCCCCATCAAAACCCCGCTGCTGGACTCAAAAACAGCCACACCCGCCAGACTACCAACCAACATCATCAGGTAAGAAACAAAAACACCATTGGATAACAATTGGTGAAAAGAGATTAGCATCGTGCTCTGTTTTGTTTGCTCCGGGCGGGTTTCCGGCAAATGCCGGAATAAAAACAAAGTTACAGTTGCCCCCAACAGCAATAAAAACAAATAGCAAGCACGCCAACCAAAATAATGGCCCACGATACCGCCTACCATCGGTGCTAATAAAGGGCTGACCAATATCGCCATATTCAACAGACTATTGGCATAACGTAATTCTGTCCCCGTGTATAAATCTCTTGGCATAGTGCGCACCATTACTCCTCCGACCCCCGTACCCAAGCCTTGAAATACACTGGCTATTACCAGCACCAATAAACTGGAGGAAAACAGTGCACAAGTTGTGGCCACCAGAAAAATTGACATTCCTGTCAAAATAACGGGACGACGACCAATTTTATCCGATAATGGCCCATAAAAGAGCTGTGAGAGTCCATAAGAGAATAAGTATGCCGCCATGACACGCTGTACTTCACCCGCAGGTTTCCCGAAGTAATTCGCCATATCTGCAATAACTGGAACATAAATTGTCTGGGTCATTTGCCCGACAGCGACCAACGCAATTAACATCAGCAATAAATTGAAATGTACTATTTTTCTCATCGCATTCACATACAATGTTATTTAAACAAAATACACATGTACCCGGTTTCATTTTAAGGAATAACAGCAATAACAAAGCCCCAGGTTATTAATAAACAAACCTGACGTACTGACTTCATTAGATTGAATTTTCCCGGTCAATTTATATTTTTTCTTAGCAGTATACAATTTCACACATGGAAAAAATGGCAGTCACATTCCCCATAAATGTCAATAAAAATGTACATATCCCCCATAAAAATAGCAAAAATATAGTCAATAAGACGGTGACACGTAATCGATAAGGCTATTTCACTCAATCGCGTAAAATCTCGTCAAAGGAGCGCCTATTTACTCCATTTATTTCACTCCGTATTGTTACTCACTCAGTATCGTGTAGAGAGGCTAAATGCAATGGCAAACTGGGTTACAGGAAAAGTCACAGATATAATCAATTGGACAGACTCACTATTCAGTATCAAGCTATGTGCACCAATAGAAAAATTCACTGCTGGCCAATTTGCAAAACTTGCTCTCGAAGTTGAAGGGGAGCGCATCCAACGGGCTTATTCTTACGTTAATTCTCCCAATAACGACAATCTTGAGTTTTATTTAGTCACCGTGCCGGAAGGAAAGCTCAGTCCGCGACTTGCTGCCTTGCAGAAAGGTGATGAATTGCTAGTCACAGAACAAGCGGCAGGTTTTTTTATCCTTGACGAAATTCCTGACTGCCAAAACCTGTGGATGCTCTCGACCGGGACAGCCATCGGGCCTTATCTTTCCATTCTTCAGCAGGGGAGTGATTTGGAACGATTTGAAAATATCGTTCTGGTGCATGCCGTCAGGCTGGAGCAGGATTTAAGTTACTTACCACTCATGCAGCAATTAGAGAAATCTTTCCAGGGAAAACTGCGGATCCAAACTATCGTTAGTCGGGAAAAATGCCAGAATTCATTGATGGGGCGGATCCCGGCACTCATTGAAAATGGTGAAATGGAAGCAGCCGTCGGTTTACCTATGCAGGCAGAAAACAGCCACGTGATGCTGTGCGGAAATCCTCAGATGGTCAGAGATACCCGGCAACTACTGAAAGAACAACGCGGCATGGAAAAACACCTGCGCCGTAAACCGGGCCATGTTACCAGCGAACAATACTGGTAACGATCAACTATAACTTTTACTTCTTATAACCTCTTCAAAGATCTTCATCTTTCAAGACACCGCATTATTGGCGGTATCTTGAAATCTGTTGGGTATATAAATCTATTCGGTATATACAGTTAATCAACGTTTTTGTAGCGGATTGTCAGCAGAAATGTGATCAACCCTTTCTGCCGATTTGCCAAAACGATTTGGCCCTTCTGTTCCACGAAATACACCGCAATCCAGCATAATCATGACAAAAATCAGTGTCGGAATAAAACGACCAATACCCCATTGCCATATCGGTGCCATTGCGCTCCAATCAAGGGAAAGCAATACCCAGGCCAATGCCAGCAGCAACGTCCAGCCACCACGTTTATTACGGTCATGCAAGCGTTTCGAAAAAATAGCGGTTGTCGGATACAATATCAAGACCGTACTTACCGCGGCATAATTCATGGGGAGAACATTCATTCCATGCAGAGTCAGGAGTATAAAAATCAGGGCGAAACAGATACCGATTCCGACCCAAAATTCCCGTCGTCCAATGCGACCTTTGAATGAGAATCCCCATTGTTGTAATGTCATGTACTCTTTTCCAATTGTGGATGCTGTTTTTCTGCTATTTACACTTTATTTCCGCGCTTGACACTCGGCGAGTAACAACATGAAAACAGACATAAATAAACTTCTGGTGACAATATTAATCGCTTTTAGCATCGGTTTACCATGCTCAACTGCTGCGGGTGAGCCTTCTGTCACATCAGATACACACCCGCAACTCATGTATCTCTTACCAGATTCCCCGGCTTTTGAAGATACCATCCCGACATTCCGGGAAAAATACAATAAAAAACACCCTGAAATTCTTCTGCATGAATATAAAGTCATTGCGAGCAAAGATATCTCACTGCCTTTTATCCGCGCCGCCAGTAAGATCAACGAAAAAATCTACTCTTCAGCCGTGCTGGAGAGAGGCAGCGAGAAAATTAAAAGCCTGCAAATTACTTTATTGCCATCCCAAAATGGGCAGGAAAAAGAACAGAACCTTTTGCTGACCAAACAGTATATCGTTGCCTTGATCGGCCAATTTGAACCAACACTTTCCCCAGAACAAATTAAAGAGAAAACGGAGAAACTCCTCAAAACGGCAGAAAAGCAGCCATTTTACAGCCGAAAAATGGGGGCAATACGCTATATCATCGTAAACAGCAGCGAAAATATAATGACCTTCGCTATTGAACCGATTAAGCTATCACTATCTGACGTACCAGCAAATGAAAATTAGTGACATAGCGCAGAGCTATTCTGGCCGATGATCTTTATACTGTCGGCCTTCCACTTAAATGGCATGAAGCCATTCATTGAAGAATATTAATTCAGTTCGCAATTTAATTATTTTCTGGTTGGAGGGAAAAATATGCGACATCCATTAGTTATGGGTAACTGGAAACTCAATGGCAGTACCCACATGGTTAACGACCTGATCGCAGGCCTGCGTAAAGAATTGAGCAACATTGATGGCTGTGACGTCGCTATCGCACCACCAACTGTGTATGTTTCTCTGGCAAAAAGTGCACTGGCCGGCAGCCGTATCGCTCTGGGTGCACAAGATGTTGGCGTTAACCTTTCTGGTGCATTCACAGGCGAAACATCCGCAGAAATGCTGAAAGATGTGGGCGCAAAATATATTATCATCGGCCACTCTGAACGCCGCACTTACCACAAAGAAAGCGATGAATTCATAGCAAAAAAATTTGCTGTCCTGAAAGAACAAGGCCTTATCCCGGTTCTGTGTATTGGTGAAACCGAACAGGAAAACGAAGCGGGCCAGACAGAAGCAGTATGTGCACGCCAAATCGATGCTGTTCTTAACACATTGGGCGCAGAGACCTTCGAAGGTGCAGTCATTGCTTACGAGCCCGTTTGGGCAATCGGCACCGGCAAATCAGCAACACCTGCGCAAGCCCAGGCTGTCCATAAATTCATTCGTGACCACATCGCTAAACAAGATGCAGTCATTGCTGAGCAAGTTATCATCCAATACGGCGGCTCTGTTAACGCCGGCAATGCGGCTGAATTGTTTACCCAACCAGATATCGACGGTGCTCTGGTTGGTGGTGCATCACTGAAAGCTGATGCTTTTGCTGTTATCGTGAAAGCGGCTGCGGAAGCGAAAAAAGCATAATACACCTCAAACAATGACAAAATAACCGCCACCAAGTTATCTGGTCGCGGTTATTTTTCTAATTCTTATTTCTTCTAGCCATTATTAGCGCCGAATAATCTCATCAAATATGCCACCAGTAGTAAAATGTTCCTTCTGTGCTTTTTTCCAGCCACCAAATACCTCATCAATTGTAAATAATTTCAACTCAGGGAAAATAGTACGGTATTTTTCTGCAATGGCTTTATCACGGGGTCGATAATAATTTTTTGCAGCAATTTCCTGCCCAATCGGGGAATAAAGGTATTTCAGATATTCAGTTGCCAATTCGCGTATACCTCGTTTATCAACGACTTTATCGACAACAGCCACTGTTGGCTCTGCCAGAATAGAAATGCTTGGCGTGATAATTTCGAATTTTCCTTCACCTTCCTTATCTAAAGCATTAATCGCCAGCAATGCTTCATTTTCCCATGCAATCAGTACATCGCCGATCCCGCGTTCAACAAAAGTATTGGTTGCTCCACGAGCACCAGAATCCAATACTTCAACATTTTTATACAGCGCCTTTACAAATGCTTTTGCCTTAGCTTGATCCTGATTGTTGTGCACCAAACTATATCCCCAGGCAGCCAGATAGTTCCAACGTGCACCACCGGATGTTTTGGGATTTGGTGTGACAACAGAAACATCAGGACGGATCAAATCTGACCAATCTTTAATCTGTTTGGGGTTCCCCTTTCTCACCAAAAAAACAATCGTTGATGTGTAAGGCGCGGAATTATCCGGTAAACGCTGGAGCCAGTTTTTAGCGATACTGCCACGTTCTGCAATCGCATCCACATCATATGCCAACGCCAATGTCACGACATCGGCTTGAAGGCCATTGATCACTGAAGTTGCCTGCTTGCCTGAACCACCATGCGATTGCCGGATCGTTACCCGTTCTCCGGTTTTCTGCTGCCAATATTGACTGAATGCCTGATTATATTGCTGATACAACTCACGCGTCGGATCATAAGAAACATTCAAGAGTTGCACATCTTTCGCCCATACTTTTCCCCCTGTCAACATGACCAGCAATAACATTATCAGAGCAGAAAACCTTGTCGTGCTCCCGTTCATTATCTTCCATTGCGTAACCTCCCATTGCGTAACCATCGTAAAATGCTCTCCTAAATTATTTATGATTTTCTCCATAAAAACTGACAGAAAGCGTTCTGACGCAGAAATAATTTAAAATTTCCACTTATTCACAACAGGAATATGACGAACAAAAAAGAACAGCCATATAAACATCATATGGCTGTATCTGGAGAATGAACTTATTAATAGGGAAGAGGAGTCGCCGGAATCAGTAGAGTTTTTTCGCTGTTTCCAACCAATCTTTCTTAAAGAGACGCTGCATATTTTGCACCGCATCAATAATGTCATGATGGATAAGTTTCTCATTCTGGATACCAACGCAGCGGCCACCATGACCTTCCAGTAGCAACTGGACAGAATAAGCCCCCATGCGGGATGCCAGAATGCGGTCATAAGCCACCGGCGCACCGCCACGCTGAATATGGCCTAATACCGTTGCACGAGTTTCATGGCGTGTTTCTGTTTCAATATATTTTGCCAACTCATCTACATCACAAACATGTTCAGTAATAGCGACAATGGCATGACGCTTACCTTTCTGGATACCAGCTTTAATTTCTGCTAACAGTTCTTCACGATCAAAAGGAATTTCACGTTCAGGCAGGACAATAAACTCACATCCACCGGCAATCGCTGCGGATAGTGTTAGATCACCACAATAACGTCCCATTACCTCAACAATAGAGATACGTTTGTGGGAAGTTGAAGTATCGCGCAGACGGTCAATCGCTTCAACAACCGTCTCCAGTGCCGTAAAATAGCCGATTGTATAATCGGTTCCCGCCACATCGTTGTCGATCGTACCGGGCAGACCGATACATGGGAAACCTGCCTCAGTCAGCTTTTTCGCTCCCAGATAAGAGCCATCACCACCGATAACCACCAGCGCATCAATTTCACTTTTGCGCATGTTTTCAATAGCAATTTCCCGCACCTTATCATCTCTAAACTCAGGAAAACGCGCTGACCCTAAAAATGTTCCGCCACGATTAATCATATCGGAAACGCTAAAGCGATCGAGCTTCTTCATCCTGTTTTCATACAACCCCAGATAGCCATCATAAATACCATAAACTTCTAACCCTTCGGTTAAAGCGGCACGAACAACTCCACGAATAGCGGCGTTCATACCCGGCGCATCTCCGCCACTCGTTAAGACTCCGATTCTTTTAATCTTGTTGATCATGATGACCTCTGACTTATAGATGTAATATTTGCCAATCTGCTGACAGCCTTCTCTGACAGGAAGATTTACAGCAGATTTTGCCAAACCTGATTGTCACTTCATTAGCTGAATTGATTCAACAGTGCCCATGATACGGAAAAATACTCAGTCTGCATTAATATTTTGTTTACTTTTTGACGATTTTTTGATTATGAATAAATTCTCCCATCAATCCCAACAATTTTTACGTGCCACTGGCACAATAGGCAAGGATCTTGGTAAATAAATAATATCGGCACTGAAACACTTATTACGCAAAAATTTTTTCAATCAACAATACACAACCCAGTACTGTCACAGCCAATGCAGCAATACTGGACCATCAATCAAAATTTATATTTATCAGCGACAGCCCTTAGGATTATTCAGGATGGTCTATTTCAGGTATAAAAATAGCGTGTTAGATGGAAAAAGATAGGAGCAGAGAAACAAAGAGAATCGATTCTATCCAGCATGCCGCCGTGACCTTCAATAATTTCACCAAAGTCTTTCACTCCGCTGTCACGCTTGATTGCAGACATACATAACCCGCCGATAAACCCCATCAGTGTAATAGCCAATGATATCAGTCCGGCTTCCCACGGAGAAAATGGTGTCACCCAATACAGTGACATCCCTAGCAATACCGAAGCCAAGATGCCGCCAATAAACCCTTCAACTGTTTTTTTGGGGCTTAATTTAGGCACAATGGGACGCTTACCAAATAATTTCCCGAACACATACTGCCAAACATCAGACATCTGCACCACAATCATCAGGAACAACAATAACTCAATATTTTGACCTTCATACCCAGGAATATCCAACATCAACAAAGCGGGCGCATGGCTAAGGGCAAATACAGTTACCAACATACCCCACTGAATTTTTGCGGTGCGTTCCAGAAAACGAGTAGTATCACCAACCAAAGCAATGCGGGCAGGTAAAAACAAAAATACGTAAACAGGAATAAATATCGAAAACAACTCATACCATTGCATGCCCACCAAAACATACTGCACAGGTATAAAACAGAAGAAGCACCAGAATAAAGCCTCATGGTCACCACGGCGAGTCGGAGTTAAAGTGATAAATTCGCGCAGGGCAAAAAAAGACATAACAGCAAATAATATAACTGACCCGACAGGCCCAACAACCACAGCCAGGACACAGACGATACACATCATCCACCAGCCCCGAATGCGGGCATTCAGGTTATCGATACTCGCATTACGCTTTTCTCCCGCATAACGGAATGACAAAACCCCACCAATCACGCTAGCAATAATTAATGCACCAAATATGCCGCCAAACAACAATATCAAATTATGGCCTACTCCCATCATAACACTAACTCCTCCAATGCAGCCTGGGCACGTTGCAAGAATGCGGCTTTACTTTCATTCTCAGTCAATTTATCCAATGGCTGACCAAATCTGGCCGAACAAATCATTGGCACCAGCAATATCTTTCCCTTTGGTAAAACGCGATTTAAATTTTCCAGATAAACCGGAATGAGTTCAGCATCAGGATACTTACGAGCCAAATAATACAGGCCACTTTTGAATGGATTGATTTGTTCACCATCTCCGCGAGTCCCTTCTGGAAAGAAAATTAAAGATTCTTTTCGCTCCAGAATCCCCGTCAACGGCGCAAGAACTTCTTCTTTGTGAGTATGCTCACCCTGACGTTCGATTAAAACCGCACAAAATATCTTATGCATCAGATAACGACGTAGACGGGTTTTATCCCAATAATCACGGGCCGCAACGGGATGAACCAGATGACGCAATGCAGAAGGGAGCCCGGACCAAATTACTAATCCGTCAAGGTGGCTGGTGTGATTAGCATAATAAATACGACTTTTAGTCGAAGGCTGACAACCTATCCATCGCACCCGCACACCAGTCAAGATACGACATAGGCCCGATAACATCGCCCCCATGCATTTTGACAGGAAGCTAATTTTATGAGTTTTTTTCATACAGGGTATCCCTATCCCTATTTATTTTTATATAGAGTAACAGTGGTAAGATTTGTTTAATTAATGGCTTGCAAGAAGGTAAGATAATCAAGATTGTTTGAGATAACAACAGGCCTATGGCCTATTCAGATATGACAAGGCTTCAGATAGCCTATACATGATGTGTAAACAGCTAATAAATTCAATTAAATCCAGTAATCCGCAAGCTATTTCTCATAAATTATCAGTAGGAAAACAACTTATGATATACCCTATGTGAAGACAAAAAAAAAGCCCCTCAAGGGGGCTGAAAGACAGGGATGGTGTCTATGGCAAGGAAAATTGTTATTGATGTTACTTCACGTCATATAGGTATAGCAGAATCAGTTCAATTCCCGAATAATTCGCGCCTTATAACACTTTCGGAGCTGTTGTTCTTGCTCCGATGTCAGCAATTGATACATTTGATGACGAATACGCGCTATCTCTACACTGAGATCAATATTCTGCTTTGCTACTTTTTCAAGCTGAGATCTTACCGCAGCTTCATCAAAATTCTTTGCAGTCAGAAGATCATACATCTTCCAACGTTCTGCCTGTATATCCGCCCTAACTTGCTCATGCAGATGCCGTTTTTTCACCAAATCCCACATCTGCTGTCGTTGTTGTTCAGTTAATGTAATTCCCCCAAAGACACAACTATAGTTATAGTTACGTTGGTAATAACCAGAATCACCCTTATCGTATGGCAGACAAAACAGTGAGGAATCAGCCTCGGAGACATTATACGCATCAGCAATTTCAGCTAAGGCCATTGCCGTTCCAAACACAGACATTGACGCTAAAGCTAATGTTGCTATTTTACGCATTTAATAATCCCTCGCTTTATCGAATAGCACTATTCGATTCAGTGCAGGTAATATAGCCTTATGGCTGCAAACTAGCGTCAGAGCATGTAAAAGTACGTAAAGTCATGGAATAGCAAAATTTGTTATCGTATTTTGCTCTTGGAGGAAGAATGAATGCATAAGATATTATTAGTTGATGATGACCGCGAACTAACATCTTTATTAAAAGAATTACTAGAAATGGAAGGATTCAGTGTAGTGATCGCCCATGATGGTGAGCAGGCATTACAATTTATCGATTCTTCGATTGACTTGTTACTACTGGATATCATGATGCCACGTAAAAACGGCATCGAGACATTGAAGGAGCTACGTCAATACCACCAAACTCCCGTTATTATGTTAACGGCTCGAGGAAGCGATTTAGACCGCGTTCTGGGGCTAGAATTGGGGGCAGATGATTACTTACCTAAGCCTTTTAACGATCGTGAACTGGTAGCCCGTATACGTGCGATTTTACGTCGTTCCAACTGGAACGAACAACAAGCTGATAACGGTACACCTGTGCTCGAAGTCGATAAACTGCAACTCAACCCAGGGCGCCAGGAAGCCAGCTTTGATGGCAATATTCTGGATTTAACTGGAACAGAATTCACACTTCTCTACTTATTGGCTCAACATTTAGGGCAAGTGGTTTCCCGTGAACATTTAAGTCAAGAAGTATTAGGAAAACGACTAACACCTTTTGACAGAGCCATAGACATGCATATTTCTAACCTTCGTCGTAAATTACCCAACCGGACTGATGCATTACCTTGGTTTAAAACGTTACGTGGACGCGGATATTTAATGGTTTCAGCGAAATGATCAATAGCCTAACAGCCCGCATATTTGCCATTTTCTGGCTAACGCTGGCGCTCGTTTTGATGGTCGCGCTAATGGCGCCCAAACTGGATTCAAGGCAATTAACCCCACTATTAGACAGTGAATATCAGCAAGGCAACCAGATAGCCAAACATATTGGAGAAGAATTAACTCGTTATCCACCCAATGATCTATTCTGGTGGCTCAGGCTAGATCGTGCCATTGCCCAATGGACACCACCAGATCAATTCTTATATCTTGCTACTACTGAAGGGCGTGTCGTTGGCCATGAGAAAAATTTTATGCAGGTTGTTCGCAATTTCCTCGGCCAATCTGACAATACAGACCATCCTAAAAAGAAAAAATATGGTCGCATAGAAATACTTGGGCCATTTTCAATACGTGATGGTGGAGATTACTATCATCTCTACCAGCTTCGCCCGGCAGGCAGCCCACAATCAGATTTTATTAATTTGATGTTTGATCGCCCTTTCCTGCTGCCTGCGGCAACCATGTTAATAAGTGCACCACTACTCCTATGGCTGGCATGGAGTTTAGCAAAACCTGCCCGTAAATTAAAAAACGCGGCAGATGAAGTGGCAAAAGGTAACCTAAGACAACATCCCGAACTGGAATCAGGCCCACAAGAATTTTTGGCTGCGGGCAGCAGCTTCAACCAGATGATCAGTGCATTAGAAAGAATGGTAACTGCCCAACAACGGCTGATATCCGATATTTCGCACGAATTACGCACTCCCCTTACCCGTTTACAACTTGCGACAGCATTACTACGCCGCCGTCATGGAGAAAGTAAAGAACTGGAACGCATTGAAACAGAAACTCAGCGTCTGGATGGCATGATTAATGACCTATTAATACTTTCCCGCAACCAGCATAAAAATGAACTACTGCGTGAAAATGTCAAAGCCAGCGAGATATGGAATGACATATTGGAGAATGCCAAATTTGAAGTCGAGCAGATGAACAAAACGCTGGATATCGTTTCTCCCCCTGGTTCATGGACTATTTACTGCAACCCAGCAGTACTTGGTAGTGCACTAGAAAACATCGTCCGTAACGCCCTTCGCTATTCCAGCAGCCATATCGCTGTTGCATTTAAAGCTGATAATCATGGCGTAACGATTACAGTTGATGATGATGGCCCCGGAGTCAGCCCTGAAGACCGTGAACATATCTTCCGACCATTTTACCGGACAGATGAAGCGAGGGATAGAGAATCAGGCGGAACTGGGTTGGGGTTAGCGATAGTACAAACTGCGGTAGAACAGCATCGAGGTTGGGTTAAAGCAGAAGATAGCTCTTTAGGGGGGCTACGGTTGGTGATTTGGCTGCCGTTGCATGGGCGGTAGGTAGATGGCGCCCTGACCGAAATTTAGTTAATAACAGTATGTAATAATTTAAAAAAAAAGACTATTATGCTTGACCTTGAGGCATTGAGAGTCTACTCTCGTCGCGGATTAATGTAAATTACTCATATAGTTATTTACATTTATAGAAAAACATTTTTATATCAAACAGATAACCAATCCACGATTAGTGATAGGCACTCTGGGAGCCGTAACCTAGTGCGGTAGCTTTATACTCAATTAACATAAGGTTCAGAGTGTGCCTCCATGATTATCCCCCTGTCTTGTTGATTAATATTCACACAATCTAAATCTAAAAAAATTCTTCTTATTAATATAAGAACATTTTTCTAGATTATTTTTGTACAGTATATTGAAGGCCTATAACATGTCATTTCTGAATCAATTAATTCACAAATTTAATAATAAAAATGCAAATATAGCTATTGTTGGATTAGGGTATGTTGGATTACCTTTAATGCTACGGTACAATGATATTGGTTTTAAAGTTATTGGTTTTGACATAGATAAAGACAAAACAAATAAACTAAATCAGGGGTTAAGCTATATTGAGCATATTTCTTCTTTTAAAATTCAAAACGCTATCGAAACAGGCTTCGAAGCAACAACAGATTTTTCAAGAATTTCAGAATGTGATGCCATTATACTCTGTGTCCCAACGCCATTAAATAAGTACAGAGAACCAGATATGAGTTTCGTCATAAATACGACAGATATGGTGAAACCATTCTTGAGACAAGGCCAGGTGCTTTCTCTAGAAAGTACAACTTATCCAGGTACAACAGAGGAAGAATTATTACCAAGAGTGGAAGAAAATGGTTTAAAAGTTGGTAAAGATGTATTCCTTGTTTATTCACCAGAACGCGAAGATCCAGGTAATCCTGATTTCGAAACCAGAACAATTCCAAAAGTCATTGGTGGACATACAGAAAACTGCCTAAAAGCAGGCATTGCTGTTTATCAACCCGCTATTGATAAAATTGTTCCGGTTAGTTCTACAAAAGCAGCAGAAATGACTAAGCTACTAGAGAATATACATAGAGCCGTTAATATAGGCCTCGTCAATGAGATGAAGCTAGTTGCAGATAAAATGGGCATTGATATACATGAAGTTATTAGAGCTGCTGCAACAAAACCATTTGGCTTTGTACCTTATTATCCAGGCCCTGGGTTAGGCGGTCATTGCATACCTATCGATCCTTTCTATTTGACATGGAAAGCCAGAGAGTACGGTATTAATACTCGTTTTATTGAGCTTTCCGGTGAAGTTAATTCATCAATGCCAGATTACGTTGTTACCAAAACAGTCTTAGCATTGAATAAGGCCAATAAATCCATAAAAGGAAGCCGTGTTCTTGTATTAGGAATTGCATATAAGAAAAATGTTGATGACATGAGGGAAAGCCCATCAGTCCATATAATGGAAAAACTAAGGGAATTAGGTGCATTAGTAGAATATTCAGATCCTCATGTTCCCTTCTTTCCCAAAATGCGCGAACATCATTTCGATCTAACAAGTCAATCAATAACTTCCCATGATCTAAAAGAATTCGATTGTATAATTTTAGCTACAGACCATGATAAATTTGACTATGAATTAATAATTAACAATGCAAAATTAATAGTTGATACCCGTGGAAAATACTCACCTAACCATAATAATGTAATAAAAGCTTAATTTGGAATTAAATATGATTGGTGTTATTAAAGATAGAAAAATAAAATTTGCACTGGTTGGATGTGGAAGAATTTCTAAAAATCATTTTGACTCTTTAAATGTACATACAGATAATGCCGAATTAGTCGCTATTTGTGATACAGACACCTCTGCTCTTGATACTGCTGTAGAGAAAACTGGAGTTCAGGGATTTAATAATTTACATAATATGTTAGATAATATTTCAGCTGATATTATTATCTTAACTACACCTTCAGGATTACACCCTGAACAAGCCATTACTTGCCTAGAAAAAGGTTTCCATGTAATTACTGAAAAACCCATGGCAACTCGTCTTTGTGACGGAGAAAAAATGGTCAAAGCTGCGGATAAAGCTGGCAAGCACTTGTTCGTGGTCAAACAAAATCGCTTAAATGCAACTCTACAATTACTAAAACGCGCAGTAGAAGAAAAACGTTTTGGTCAAATCAACATGGTACATCTCAATGTATTTTGGACTCGTCCTCAAGATTACTATGATCAAGCGGCATGGCGTGGTACATGGGAATTTGATGGTGGCGCATTTATGAATCAGGCCAGTCATTATGTTGATTTATTGGAGTGGCTGATTGGCCCAGTTAAAGATATTCAAGCAATGATGTCTACACACTTAGATATTGAAGCCGAAGATACGGGTGTACTAAATATTAGATGGAGAAACGGTGCATTAGGCTCAATGGCTGTGACTATGTGTACTTATCCTAAAAATTTAGAAGGCTCTATCACTATATTAGGAGAAAAAGGAAGTGTTAGAGTTGGAGGTTTAGCTGTTAACGAAATCCAGGAATGGAATTTTGCTGACGAAAAAGATTATGACCAGCAAGTAAAAAATGCTAATTATGAAACAACATCAGTATACGGCTTTGGACACCCTCTCTACTATAAAAATGTTATCGATGTTATGAGAGGAGAATCAACACCAATGACCGATGGACGAGAAGGATTAAAATCTCTTGAATTATTAATCGCTGCTTATCTCTCTGCCAGAGATAACAAAACAGTATCATTGCCTCTAGTGTACTAATTAAGACAAGTTACTATGTCAAATATAGAAAAAGTCATGATCCATTCAAGTGCAATTGTTGATGATGGTGCCAAAATTGGCAAAAACAGCCGTATTTGGCATTTTACACATGTTTGTTCTGGAGCTGAAATTGGAGATGGTTGCTCTTTGGGACAAAATGTATTCGTCGGCAACAAAGTAATTATTGGTAACCACTGCAAAATACAAAACAATGTCTCCATCTATGATAATGTTTATTTAGAAGATGGTGTTTTTTGTGGTCCAAGTATGGTTTTTACTAATGTCTATAATCCCCGTTCTTTCATTGAAAGAAAAAATGAATATAAAAATACCTTAGTAAAAAAAGGAGCAACATTAGGCGCTAACTGTACAATAGTTTGTGGAACAACAATTGGTTCCTATGCTTTTATCGGTGCAGGAGCTGTTGTTAACAAAACTGTTCCTGATTATGCTCTTATGGTTGGTGTGCCTGCAAAACAAATAGGTTGGATGAGTGAATACGGTGAACGGCTAGATCTACCACTACATGGGAAAGCGATCGCAACTTGCCCTCATACAGGACATATCTATCAATTAGATAATGATCGTGTCACAAAAATTAAATAATTTATTACGGAAAAAATAGAAATGCAATTCACTGATCTAGCAGCTCAGCAACTTAAAATTAAAGATAAAATCGATGAAAATATACAAAAAGTATTAGCTCATGGAAAATACATTCTAGGGCCGGAGGTTTCAGAACTGGAAGAAAAACTCGTTGAATATACGGGTGCGAAATATTGTATCACATGTGCAAACGGAACCGATGCTTTACAAATAGCCTTAATGGCTATTGGTATCAAACCCGGTGATGAAGTCATCACTCCAGGGTTTACTTATATTGCAACTGCTGAAACAGTAGCTCTATTAGGTGGTATTCCCGTTTATGTTGATGTAAAACCAACAAGTTATAATTTAGATCCTGCACTTTTAGAAGCCACAATAACTCCTAAGACCAAAGCAATTATTCCTGTTTCTTTATATGGTCAATGTGCTGATTTTGATGAAATAAATGCAATAGCAGAAAAATATAATATCCCAGTTATAGAAGATGCAGCTCAGAGTTTTGGTGCCACATATAAAGGAAAACACTCTTGTAACTTAACAACTATTTCATGCACAAGCTTCTTCCCAAGTAAACCATTAGGTTGTTACGGTGATGGTGGAGCTATATTCACAAATGACGAAGAATTAGCAAAAATCATCCGTCAAATTGCCCGTCATGGACAAGACAGAAGATATCATCATATAAGAATAGGTGTTAATAGCCGATTGGACACATTACAAGCTGCTATTCTATTACCAAAACTTGAAATATTTGATGAAGAAATGAAACTGCGTCAAATTGTTGCTAAAAACTATGATAAAGCTTTAAACGAAATTGGGATTATAACAATTCCATACATAGAACCACATAATATATCAGCCTATGCTCAATATACTATTCGTATTAAAAATCGGGATGAATTGCAGGCAAAATTAAAAGGAAAGGGTATCCCTACTGCTATCCATTACCCTCTACCTTTGAATAAACAACCGGCAGTTGCTAGTAATGTAATTCTTCCTGTTGGAGATCAAATTGCACAAGAAGTTATTAGTTTACCTATGCACCCTTATTTATCCCTTACAGAAATTCTTATGATCGGAAAAAATATAAAAAGGGTATGATTAAAAAAATATCATCATCAATAGCAATACAGTCTTTAGGAACTATATCATTATTACTCACAACTTTATTTATAACAAGAGAATATGGAATTCAGACACAAGGTCGATTTGCGATCATTAAATCTTGGGTTGATTTACTTGTAGTCATATTTTGCTTTGGCTTACCTCAAAGTTTTATTTATGGCATTAATGTATTAAGGATTAACCCTTATAAACTTAAAACATTCAGTATTTATTATCCTTTTTTAGTTTTTCCATTTGTATTCCTCACAACATATTTATGGCTCAATAACTCAAGCCAGTTATGTTATTTACATTCATCAATATTTTTAAGCGCAGGAATTTGTTTTCTCATAGGCCATAGTCTTATAAGAGGAATTTTTCTTACTATTAACGATAATAAATTATTTTCATTAATAACAGCAGCACCTTCAATTTTATTATTTTCCACCATATATATTTTATACAAAATTAATTTTTTCTCTTTTCACATTTCTTATTTATCAGCGGGGTTACTATCATTTATATTAATAATAATTCTAGTAAAAAAAATAAATATAAAATCAAAGGACACTGTTCCATGGAAAACACTTCTAAAGAATGGTAACAATGTTTTGTTGCAAAGTATTTCGTCTGGACTAATTCCTGTAACTACATACTGGTTAATGAATAAATATGGAATGAATAATAAAGCTATAGGTGGATTTAATTTATCTGCGTACTCATACCAAATATTTTCTCTGCCATTTTCCATGATTGCTCCTATTTTTGTTAATCAATGGTCAAAGCAAAAAGATATCAGTATAGTAATAGTTAATATAAGAAAATTATTAAAATTATCTCTCTGTATACTATTAATCAGTATTCTTACAGCTATATTTTTATTACCTACAATAATAGAAAAAATATTAGGTGAAAATCTTCTATTCATAATACAAAGCTCACGAATACTTCTTTTCTCCGCCACTCCATTATTTATAAACACTATATTAACTGGATTATTAATATCAAAAGGTTTTTTTTCTTATAATATGAAATGCTATATGTTAAAAGCATTTTTTGTAATTATTACTCTTATCATTCTTTTTGAGTTTAAGTCAGTATCACTACAATCAGTATCCTTTAGTTGGGTATTAGGTGATCTAATATTAATGTTTATATTGTATTATAAATCAATTAGAATATTTAGGAGTAAAACTCAGTGATACTAACTAGCTATATCTTTTTTGTCATATCAACAATATTAATATTTATAATAGATAAATTAGCAATTAAAAGAGTATGGTTTGATCCTTTATACGTTTTCCTTATCATGGTATTCATATATGTGAGTCCATTAAATATAAGATATATTTTAAATTTGCCAATTTCTGGTAATGTCACATACATGTTCTATGATATAGAAGATATATTTCCTTACTCGGTAATGTTGACAACTATCTCTTTATGGGTTTTCTATTTTTTTTACAGAATATCTAAGCCTATTTTTATAACAAAAAAATTAATAAAATTAGGAATGAGGTTAGATTCCTTAAACCTACCACTAAATATAGCAGGAAAAATATTAGTAATACTGGGATTTGTTATCTTTCTCATTATATCAGATAATATTGGTGGTATCAGTTCAATTTTATTAAAAGGGTATGGTGTTACTAAGATTTTTGCTAGTAATCCAACCTTAGAAATTTCACTATATATAGCATATGTGGGAAGTTTTCTATTATTATCTTCTGGAAGAAAAAAATCTTCAATAATAATACTACTGAGTATAATTACTATAAATATTATTTTAGGCAGACGCTCTCAAATCATTATCCTAGGAATGACTTACGCAATATTTTACTTTATAAAATTTAAATTTATTTCATTTAAGAAGATACTGCCATTTATATTAATTTCATTTGTCTTATTAAACATACTAGGGCATATCCGAAATTCTAATTATAAAAGTTATCAGGATTTATATGAGAGCTTCAGTATTAGCTTAAAACAAGCTAACCATGATTCATCATCAATGTATTACACCTTAACAGAAGGTCAATTCGTTGTTCCTTTTGAAACACTACCAGTTTTAATGAATAAACTAGAACCTAGTGATTATTATTATGGCAGTTCTCTTCTTGGTGTCATCATTCAGTGGATCCCTCGATTTATTTTTCCATCAAAAGATTATGGCTTATCAAATTGGTACTATCGAACTTTTTATGATAAGTATGCATCACCTAATATAGGCAGACAATTTTTCTTTCTTTCAGAGGGATTTGTTAACTTTGGTATTATAGGTATTTTTATTTGGGCCGGACTTTGGGGATTCTTTTGGAAAAATATATCTTATTTAATAAAATACCCACCATCAACCCTAACTAGTTTCATCTTCTCTATATATGTATCATCAATGATTCTATTATTATCTGGAGATTCAATTTCACTTTTTGTAGCTACACCAAAATCATCAATTATTTGGTTATTTTTAGGCTACATTATTGCCATAGTGATAAAACATATAAAAAAAGGATTATCATGAAATCTATTTTATTTATCACATCTTCCTACCCTTTTGGAAATGGAGAAAGCTTCATTACATCAGAAATAGAGGATTTATCCGATAATTATAAAGTTCACGTTATTCCAACTTATCCACGAGGTCACTTAAAAAACGAACAAGAGAAAAAAATTAATGAAAACATATATTACCTTCATTCACCATTATTAACTATAAAATATCTTTTCTCTAGCCTTTTATTCTCAATAAAATATCCTGTTATTTTATTGAATCTATTAAAATTATGCCTTGTAAAAAATTACAAACACAGCATCAGGAACCTTGCACTTATTCCAAAATCAATATTTCTCTACAATAAAATAAAAGAAACTAATCCATGTTTTATTTATGCACACTGGATATCAGCTCCTGCTCAATTAGCTATGATGTTAAGTTTTTTATCAAGGGTCCCATATGGAATTACAGGTCATAGATGGGATATTGTTGACAATAACAATTTTATACAGAAATTTGAAAATGCAGCATTTATTAGATTTATTTCAAAAAAATCACAACAACTACTTCATTCCAATATATTAAAAAAACACCATTTTAAGATTAAAACTATCTATATAGGAGTTGATATAGATAGTAACAATAATATTAATTCCTCCTTCACTGAACCATATACAAGAGGAGTTTGTATAGCCAGCCTAATTCCAGTGAAAGGACATCATTATTTATTCAATGCTATATCCTTATTAAAGAAAAGAAATAATATTGTTCACATCGATATAATTGGTGATGGTGAGTTGAAAGAATCTTTATTAAAACTAGTTAAAGGTTTAGATATTGAACAACAAATACACTTTAAAGGACAACTAACTCATGACTATGTGCAAAAGTTACTAGGTAGTAATATATATCAATTTTGTTGTTTACCTAGTCTGGATTTAGGAAATGGATTACATGAAGGGATACCTGTATCATTAATGGAATCAATGAGCAGAGGAATTGCGTGTATATCAACAAACACCGGGTCAATTAATGAGCTAATCAATGATAACTATAATGGTATTTTAGTTAACCCTGCAGATAGTGAAGCATTAGCTAATGGGATTATAGCACTAATACAGAATATAGACTTAAGAAAGAAAATTAGTGATAACAGCATTAAAACAATTAATTGTTTATTTAATCGTAAAAGAAACAATAAAAAGATATTAAATCTTATAAACAAGCATAGATTGTAATTTTTCTTGGATTCGCATGAGTAAGTGCAATTTCTGAAAAAGGCGGTCAATTGCTATAGTAAGCATCTTTCTCGCCAAAGGAAATCTAAGGTCACCCTCCTTTTTGCAATACTAGGCTGTGTCCCTTAAT
>NZ_JBFPEZ010000063.1:0-47224 GCF_040838225.1 Xenorhabdus sp. SGI246 | reverse complement strand
CAATCTGTTCTTTAACGCCCGGTTTACAGGCTTGGTAGGTGTATTCCAACTGAAAGACCTTACGACAGGCATAGCAGCGATAACGCGAATGCCCTCCATTTCCTTTTCCATGTCCTTTTACGTCTTCTGATTTGTGACAATAACGACAATGAACGTTAACTTTAGCCATGTTTCACCATAAAAAGGCAGGAGTATATCACAACAACTAACCATTCAATACATGACCTAAATAGGTAGTCGCCTAAATGATAAGAAAATATTGTGTTTTATTTTGAATTAATTACTAACTAATAATTATTTGTTCTTTTATTATCCTTTATCGTAATTATTCATTATTAATATCAATTTGGTATTAATTTATTTTAATTAATCGCATAGGTTATTTTAATTTATGTGATTTTTTTAGCTTTTTCGGGTGGAAATTAAAATTGATATATATAATAAAAAATATGGTATAATAATAAAAAATATTATTTATATATGGCATTATTAAATATAGAGTAGAAGTTATTGTTTTTATAATTTACTGCTGTGGATTTTGTTAAATGCTCAACCAAATATCTTTTATTTGAAATTTTGAAATTTTTGAATTTGATAGGATATTGAAAATATAGTTAAATTTAGACCAATAATACATAATGGTTATTTTTTAATTTCATCAACTCTATGAAATTAAATTTCTAATTATTTATATATACTGTAGATTTCAAGATGTAATGCGGTAGTAAGGGAGTGAATTTTCTAGAGCATGAGTGGTAATACAACTTATGGAAGAACTTCTAACAAAGCTACAATCAAAAAAGATGATACATTGATTGATGATCTTTTTGAAATGTAAGAGTTAGGTATATAATCTTTCTTATGAAGTACTATATGAGAATAAAATCTTTTTTTATGAGTTTTTTAGGTAATCCTAGAAAATTTACATCTAAAAATATAGAATTACATATTAATTTTTAATGAAAATAATGTTAAAGTGACTGGTGTTGTTTTTTTAAGGTTGTTGAAGAAAAGTATAATTAATTTTTCAATTGACTTAACTATATTAATAAGTTATGGTTAAGTGCTGTATTTGTGCTAATTTACTAGGATTGATAAGAAAATAAATAAAATATCAAAAGGGTTATTTTCTTAAAGGCAATATTATTTCTTATGAAAAAATATAAGATATTGTTGTAATTTATTTTATTTATGTAATTGTTTATTATTTTAAACAAATGCAAATTATTATTTTTGGTATATTTTTATTCATAACTGAAAACCACCTCCTGAGGAGGTGGTCAACAACAGGTTTTGGCTCTTCCTTATTGGTTTTTAGATTTTAAAGTAATGGAAGTGGCAAGGTCTTGTTTTTAGGGGTTTTAGTACTCCCCTCTGGGGCGAAATCAAAGCCACTTTCTATGAAGGTGGATTTTTACTTTTGAATTAATAAATGTTTTTTTATGAAGGTAGTTTTTGTAATGCTTCAAAGAGAAATATTTTTTGTATGTAATATTATGTGAACCGATTAAATACTTTCTAGGCATTGCTATGTATAAAAAACAAAAAATGGAATACCTGAGAAAAAATCTACAATATTTACTTGATTCCAGAGGGGAAAGCAGAGTATCACTTTGTGATCGGACCGGGCTTAATCGTACAACTATCTACAATATCTTAGATGGCCGAGTACAAAGTGTTCATTCTTCAACTATCCAGAAAGTATCCAACTTTTTTGGTGTTTCGTATAGTGAAATAGAGGCAATTGATATCGCAGAAAAAGAACGTATTGATGCGATTGTTTCTTATGAAGGTAATATGAATCCCAGCGCTGTGCCATTATTTAGGCAGTCTGAATGTGTTACTGCTGAATTCTTTGAAAGTAAAATTGGTTCCCTGATTGTTGGAAGAGAGCTAACTTATTATTTTGGTTTTGGCCCTAATATCGTCGCCATTTTACTTGAGAATGATTTTTCAGGTAAATATAATGCTGGTGATTTATTAATAGTTAGAAGAGGCAATTATCAGAGCGATAATCCTAAGTTATGTTTCGATCAAAAACGGAAAAAGTTTCATATCAATGAGTTTCATATTGAAATTTCAGAAGATTTGGTAGTGATTGGGGATATAATGGAAGAACGGTTTGGGTATGGGAAAAAAATATAAATTACTGGGATTTAATAGTCAGGATAATACAGCAAATGTATTAATTTCATCAACAGGAAAAGTTTTAAGGATTAATGTAAAGGAGCTAGAAAAGAGTGAAGTAGCGGATGATTTTGATAGTCACGAAACAAAATCACTCTACAGAAAGATATACTCCAGCTTTCCAGATTCCCCCTCAATTTATGAAATTGAAGAACGAAATGAAAAGTCTTGGGTTGTTTATTCACTTCTCGCCTTATTGCTGACAATTTTCTATACTTTCAGCAACATAGCAGCAGCCAAGCCTGTTTATATCGAATATTTTAATATCATTGTTACTCCGGGTACTTTCATTTACCCTTTCTCTTTTTTAGTTATTGACTTACTCAGTGAATTTTATGGATTCAGATTAGCAAGAAAAGCAATATATATGTCGCTAGCTTCTAACCTGATCATCGTCTCATTATTGAGTATATCGACGAGTTTACCAGCTATTCCAAATTGGGGTTTGAATGATCAGTACAATGCTCTGATGAATCATATCTTATCAGCGATTTTTGCTTCCTCATTGTCATTCTTGGTGTCTGAACTGGTCAACTCATATATCTTGTGTAAGTTAAAAGACATGACAAACTCCCGGTTCTTAGCACTAAGGGTATTTTTCAGTACTTTTATCGCGTCAATTCTTGATAGTTTTGTTTTCTGTTTTGTTGCGTTCTACGGAAAACTTCCAGTAAACCAAATTATTGGAATGATGATTATTCAGATATTAATTAAAATTTTCTTTGCACTATTTAATGTTTTCCCTGCTTATGGTTCGCGTTACTTATTCAATCATTGGGTTGTTAAAGCCGTACATTAATGAGCAGCATGGAGAGTTTTTCTCCATGCTATTTCCCCGATTAAATCCTATCTTATGTTGTATAACATCTTGTGATGTGAATGAAGATAGGTGCTGGCTGGTACATGCTTGGAGCCAGATCATGACTAGAAAGCTGCTGCAATTTCCGTACAGTTATACAATAGCTCTTTTCATATTCATCTCATTTATGTAAGAAATTTTATCAGATGCGTTTGTTTTTTTATATTTACGGGGCAATGTAACAGGTTTTGAATTTATTTATTAAAATCAATTTGATATGAGATTTTTTACTATGTTTTATTTTTTATATCTCACATAATGACGTCGAGATTGAGTAGAAAAATCAACATTTCAGCTTTTATTTGTTGATTTTACTGTTCGTCTGGTGTATTAATTTGTCTGTAAAAATATAAGTTATAATTAAGATTTTGTCTGAGTATCGGGTAGTGCATCATCACTGCCTTTTATGTAGACAAATATTTTCATTATTTTGAATAGTTAGTTTCGACTCGCCCAACACCAGGGTAATCTTAGAACGTTTTTTGTTCTAATATGGTAATCAGTCTCTTAGCCAGCTATGTTGGTTAAGAGACTGAGTAACCTCAATTTTAGGAATAAGTTTCACATCTTAAATCAAGCGGTAAGCCATCGTGCGATAGCACTCTTCATGGTCGGCAACCTCACCGAATTCAGCTCTAACTATCATTCCCTCAATAAATGTTATCAACGCTTCTGCTTTGGATTCCGTATCTTTCGAGACTGTTAAGAAAACTGATAATAGCAGTGACTTTAACCATGTTTTGTGCTGTTGTGCTTGTTTAACGATAGCTGCATCATGGCCTTTGAATTCAGCTAAAGCATGCATAAACAGGCACCCTTGAAAATCTTCTGTAGCAAACCATGAAAAATGCCAATTCAGGATGGCATTGAGCTTGTTTTCAGTTCCTTCAGTTGAAGACACAACAATACTGAGTTCTTTTTCAAACCTCTGATGGCGCCTGACTAGCACTTCTTCGATCAGCTTATTTTTCGAACCAAAATAACGGTACATAGAGGTTTTTGATACATTCGCCTGATCTCTTATCAAATCAACACCAACAGCGTTGTAACCAAATTTATTAAATAGTGATTCGGCAATATCCAGGATGTGTTCTTTTTTACTCATAATATTTTCTTATTAGTTATTCAATATAGTTCTATAAAAGTTAGTTTTTAGGATAAATCTAAGGTTGTTTTTGTGTGTACAGATCTGTACATTTATTGGGGTGTACAAGGTTGTACACATGATATCATACCTATTGAGCTTTATTGCAGGTTGTCAATCTGAAAGTGGAATAATCCATTTACTGCGGATGACGTAAAAGAGAGTGATAAAGTTATCAATTTCTTTCCATAAGATGTTAAATATTTTGGAGAAAATATGCCTGAATCCTTTGAAAAAAGAATCCCCATCCCGCCATTTACTTATGAAACTGCAATGCAGAAAGTCCGTATTGCTGAAGATAGTTGGAATACACGTGATGCAGCTAAAGTTGTTCTGGCATATAGCAAAGACACTAAATGGCGAAATAGGACAGAGTTCGTGAATGGACGGAATGAAGCAGAAGAATTACTCATCCAAAAATGGAGAAAAGAGCAGGATTATCGTTTGATTAAAGAGTTATGGGCAGTGGAGGGAAACAGAATTGCTGTAAGATATGCCTATGAATGGCATGATGATTCTGGAAATTGGTTTCGTTCATATGGTAACGAGAATTGGGAATTTGATGAAAACGGTATGATGATTAACCGTTTTGCAAGCATTAATGATATCCCTATTAATGAGTGTGAACGTAAGTTCCATTGGCCTTTAGGACGCCGACCAGATAACCATCCTGGGCTCAGTGAGTTAGGGCTATAAAAATAGATGAAAAACAGTCAATGAAGTTCATGCCATTCTTTTATTGACATTGTTAAGCACGAAAATACTTATATGCTGCCAACGGATTGACAGCATAGTCATGCCTTGATTGAAGAGGAAAGGGGGCAGCTCAAGTTTGAGCTAATACACATAATTAGTAAAAAAGTGATTGTGATATAGGATCTTATTTTGAAAATTACTGCTTTTTAGCATATTCTTGCATTGCTTTTGCATGATAAGCGATATGTTCGCCAATAAAACTAGCAATAAAATAGTAGCTATGGTCATAATTAGGACGAAAATTTATTGTCACAGGGTAATTTGTTTCATCACAAATATCCTGCAATAAATGGGTACATAATTGGTTATCCAGAAACTCATCATCAGTCCCTTGATCAATCAAAATTGAAAGTTGTTCTGTTGCTTTTGCATTTTTGATCAATTCTACTGTGTCATACTGTTTCCAGAACGACCTGTCTTCTCCAAGATAGTTGGAAAAAGCCTTTTCCCCCCAAGGAACCTGGCTTGGTGCCACAATAGGAGAAAACGCTGATACACTGCAATAACGTTGCGGATTCCTCAGCGCAATGACCATCGCACCATGTCCACCCATAGAGTGCCCACTGATTGCCCGCACACCAGTGACAGCAAAGTATGTTTCAACCAATTCAGGCAACTCTGAAACCACATAATCGTACATGCGGTAATGTGGTTTCCAGGGTTGTTGTAACGCATTGAGATAAAACCCTGCCCCTTTTCCGAGATCATAAGAAGGGGCATCAGCGATATTATTCCCCCGAGGGCTGGTATCCGGAGCGACAATAACAACACCATGTTCAGTTGCGTAGCGTTGGACTCCGGCTTTTGTAATGAAATTCTGCTCAGTACAGGTTAAGCCAGAGAGCCAGTACAATACAGGTAATTTCTTTTCTTTAATCTGAGGTGGCAGAAAAATTGAAAATTTCATCTGACAGTTCAGGGAATTAGATCCATGTTGATAGACCTCCTGCCATCCGCCAAAACAGGCACGATGTTCAATTCTTTCCATGGCTTTTCTCTCTAAAATTGTAGGTTCAGGTTCTTCAACTATATGGTTTATATCTTATATGGTTTATATCTGGCTGTTTTTATAATAGTTGTTCAATTAATAATGAATTACTGTCCGAATAGATTTGCCTTCGTGCATCAGATCGAAGGCCTCATTAATGTTTTCTAATGGCATTTTATGGGTTACGAAAGGTTCAAGTTCAATTTTTCCTTTTATCGCATCTTCCACCATTCCCGGTAACTGACTACGCCCTTTAACTCCGCCGAAAGCCGTTCCTTTCCATGTCCGCCCGGTAACAAGCTGGAATGGACGAGTAGAAATTTCCTGTCCGGCACCAGCAACACCGATGATGACTGATTGTCCCCAACCACGATGTGCACTTTCGAGAGCTGCACGCATCACATTGACGTTACCAATACATTCGAAAGAGTGGTCAACTCCCCATTTTGTCATATCCAGAATAACCTGTTGAATCGGTTTGTCGTGATCATTGGGGTTAATGCAGTCAGTGGCACCGAATTGTTTGGCCAGCTCAAACTTATCTGGATTGGTATCAATAGCAATAATACGTCCGGCCTTAGCCTGACGAGCTCCCTGGATCACGGCAAGCCCAATTCCACCCAGACCGAAAACTGCTACAGAGTCTCCCGGTTGAACTTTGGCAGTATTATGTACAGCTCCGATACCAGTCGTGACGCCACAGCCTAACAGGCAAACATGTTCATGATTGGCTTCCGAATTGATTTTTGCCAGAGAAACTTCAGCAACTACTGTGTATTCACTGAATGTAGAACATCCCATGTAGTGATAAACAGGTTGTCCATTGTAAGAAAAACGAGTTGTACCGTCGGGCATCAAGCCTTTTCCCTGTGTATCGCGAACGGCAATACACAGGTTAGTTTTACCGGATTGACAAAATTCACATTTGCCACATTCAGCCGTATATAAGGGTATGACATGATCACCGGGCTTTACGCTGGTTACACCTTCACCGACCTCAATCACTACACCAGCTCCTTCATGCCCGAGAACAACAGGAAATCTCCCTTCAGGGTCATCTCCTGAAAGAGTGAAAGCATCAGTATGGCAGACACCTGTGTGACTGATTTTTATCATTACTTCACCGACTTTCGGTGGTGCTACGTCAATTTCAACAAGTTCGAGAGGTCTGTTTGGGCCAAAAGCAACAGCAGCACGCGATTTCATAGAATTCCTCTTTTTTGACATAAAAAGTGAATGTGAATTGTCCGGCATATGGCGAACATGGAAAGAACACGTATTCACGCATTATAGTTGTATCGTAGATTTGATCATCAATTGATTGTACTTAAGGTAACGGTTATCGGTATCACTTAGTCCAGAAAATAACAGGTGAAGATACAGACTATAACCAGAGGCAGTGATTATATTGTCACGAATATCCAGATAATAAATAAGACAGATAATATGTAAAAAAATAATAGCAGCATAATAAATTATGATTCTTGCATTCACATAAAAATGCCACATAGCACGAATTTTTAAAATATATTATTACTCTTACTTTTAATGATTTTCCCATAGAAAAATTAAAATAAATAACATCAATTTTTTGATAAAAAAAGAAAAACATAAAAAACAGAATAAAAAACTGCCTCATAATCCAGCTATTATCTCATTATTTACGATATGGTAAAAACTCAAAATATTATGTAACTTCCGTTGCTCTGTATCAGAAGGAGAAACTATGTTAACTAGAAAACAAAACGGAAGTCGCTTTCTGCGAACAATTGAATGGTTGGGAAATGCTTTACCTCATCCTGTTATTCTTTTTATGATCCTGATCGCTGTTTTATTGGTCTCTTCAGCAATCGGACAATATTTTGACATTACAACTATTGACCCCCGCCCAGAAGGAGCAAAAGGTCGGGCTGAAGATGGAGTGATCCATATCGTCAGCCTGCTTAATGCAGATGGAATTCGTAAAATCCTCTCTAACTTAGTGACAAACTTTACCGGTTTTGCACCATTAGGAACAGTTCTGGTTGCTCTGCTTGGCGTCGGCATTGCAGAGCGTTCAGGGTTACTGTCTGCGTTAATGCGTCTGGTCGTCATGAAGGCTCCCAGAAAATTAACGACATTGGCAATTGTATTCGCCGGTATTATGTCAAATACTGCCGCAGAATTAGGCTATGTAGTACTTATTCCATTGTCTGCCATAATCTTCCATTCTCTCGGTCGTCATCCACTTGCAGGGCTGGCGGCAGCATTTGCCGGAGTATCTGGTGGTTATTCAGCCAATTTATTATTGGGTACTATCGATCCTCTGCTTTCCGGGATCACTCAACAAGCAGCACAAATTATTGATCCATCCTATGTTGTTGGTGCTGAAGCTAACTGGTATTTCATGTTTGCCAGTACTTTCCTGATTTCCATTCTTGGTTACTATGTGACTGAAAAAATTGTTGAGCCACAATTAGGTCCATATACAAATAGTGCACTGGATGAAGATGAAAATACGCTAATAAACTCCGCAGCATTAACCGCTCTGGAAAAAAAAGCTCTTATAGCAGCCTCAATAACGTTTGCTGTACTCGGTGCGATTTTGGCACTAAGCGTTGTACCAGAAAACAGTATTTTACGTAATCAGGAAACCGGCTTAGTCAGCAATTCTCCATTCCTGAAATCTATCGTAGTTTTTATTTTCCTCTTTTTTTCTATACCGGGTATTGTCTATGGTTATGTCACCAAGTCAATGAAATCCAATAACGATGTAGTCGATGCTATGGCACAGTCCATGAGCAATCTGGGTTTATATCTGGTTATTATTTTTTTTGCCTCTCAATTTGTCGCTTTCTTTGGCTGGACTAATATCGGTCAAATTATTGCCGTAAAAGGGGCGAGTTTCCTGAATGAAATTAATCTGCACGGCGGTCTGTTATTTATCGGGTTTATCCTGATTTGTGCTTTTATCAATTTGATGATTGGATCAGCGTCTGCACAATGGGCGGTTACTGCACCAATATTTGTCCCCATGCTGATGCTGGCGGGTTATGCCCCGGAGACTATTCAGGCAGCTTATCGTATCGGTGATTCTGTAACCAATATCATCACTCCGATGATGACCTACTTCGGGCTGATTCTGGCAATAACGGTGAAATATAAAAAGGATGCCGGTATCGGTACTATGATTTCTATGATGTTGCCTTACTCCCTGGTATTTATGGCAGGTTGGTCACTGTTCTTCTATGTTTGGGTCTTTGTTTTTGGTTTACCTGTCGGCCCCGGTTCACCAATTTACTATAATCCTGTCGGTTAATGGTCTGTAAGTTAGGCTAAATGCTTGCCCTATATATTGACAGAGCAAGCATTCTCTTCTGGTTTTTATATTTAAAATCAAAACATTACTCCAATAATATCAATTAAAAATAATTTTTGTTTGTAATTTAGAAGTATTTTTCCACAAATTGACTAAAACCTTATTGATATATTATGAATCGGAGGTAGATTAATTTCTGTCCAAATATAAAACCCATTCATAAGCAGAGATTACTATGGATACTTCTTTTACCTCCACCAGCTTTCCTGATGATTACCGCAAAAGAATTCGCCAGATGAAACAAATTCTGCGTGAGCAAATCGGAGATGTTGAAACTCTCTTCTCCCAAGTATGTGACAAAATAGAAAAAGAATTAACCGCAGCCAAAGAAGATGAAAAAAACGTGGGTAGCGCCTGGCCTGAAATACATTGGCGTGATATGGCAGAAGGCAGAATAACAGAGGAAATCATACAAAAGATTAAGCGCCGTGGCTGTTTGGTCGTCAGGCAAAATTTCCCACAGAATCAGGCAATCGCATGGGATCAGTCCATGCTTGATTACCTCAATATCAATAAATTTGAACGCATCTATCAGGGACCAAAGGATAATTATTTTGGCAGTCTTAAAGCATCCCGGCCGGAAATTTATCCTATTTACTGGTCTCATGCACAGATGCAAGCCAGACAAAGCGAAGAAATTGCGCTGGTACAATCTTTTCTGAATCACTTATGGAAATTTGAATCGGATGGAGTGAAATGGTTTGATCCTGACGTCAGCATGATTTATCCCGATCGTATTCGCCGCAGACCACCAGGTACGACATCCAAAGGTCTGGGTGCGCACACAGATTCAGGGGCTTTGGAACGTTGGTTACAACCAGATTATCAAAACGTGTTCAGAAAAATCTTTACTCACCAGTTTACAGAATATGATCCCTGGGATGCTGCCTATCGTCCTAATGTACATGAATTCGATAGCACAACGAGATGTTCTGTTTTTAGAACATTTCAGGGCTGGACTGCGCTGTCTGATATGTTGATTGGTCAGGGGCTTCTGCATGTTGTGCCCGTTCCTGAAGCAATAGCCTATATTCTGTTACGCCCACTACTGAATGATGTTCCTGAAGATGAACTATGTGGTGTGGCTCCCGGTAAAGCACTTCCTATATCAGAGCAATGGCATCCTCACCTTGTTCGTGGATTATGCAGTATCCCGGCATTACAGGCTGGCGATTCTGTCTGGTGGCATTGTGATCTTATCCACTCTGTTGCTTCTGTAGAAAATCAACAAGGTTGGGGAAATGTAATGTATATTCCCGCTGCACCATTGTGTAACAGAAACCTGGCCTATGCCCGTCAAGTGACTGAAGCCCTTGAACATGGCACTTCTCCACCAGACTTTGCCCCAGAACATTATGAAAAGAATTGGAAAAACCGTTTCACCATCGCTGAGTTAAATGCAATTGGCTTACGGGGACTTGGGTTAGGAAATCGGAATATTGAGACATAGATTTAAATTATCAAACATGGAATTATCAGGCATGGAACGCTTTTGCTTTTACCAGATTACGGTAGGCTATCGGAGTCAGCTCAAAATGTTGTTCAAACAACTTACTGAAATAGTGGGGATCCCTGAATCCTACTAACTGTGCAACATGCAATAAATTTAGGTTATTATCTTTCAATAACTGCTTTGCTGTTAATAAACGGTAATTAAGCATATATTTATGGGGAGACACTCCGACTTGTGCTCTGAAATTACGGGCTAAAGTACTTTCCGATACCCCAACATAACTGGCAATGTCTTTAATAGTAATATGCAATGTTATATTCTGCTTAATATAACTTTGGGCTATTGATACCATTTCATCAAATTGTGTGCTACCTCCCACTTGAAAAAATGGCTCTGATTGGAAATCAGACACTTCATGCATAAAATGTTTCTCAATAACTTTAGCGATAGATGGCCCAAAAAACTGAGAGATAAGGTAAACCAATAGCTCCATTTGGGAATTAATACTTCTTACACAGTAAATATTGTCATTATAGGTAATACTTGCCTTACGGTTTACATTCACGGTTGGAAATTGACGTGCAAATTTGTCATAAAAAGCCCAATGGGTTGTTACTGTATTTTTATCAAGTAAGCCCGCTTGCGCTAACCAGAATACCCCTGTTCCGGTCGCAACAATGACAGCATTGTTTTCTTTTTGTCTGCGCAGCCATGAAAGAAGTTCTTTCCTGCCAACCATCGCAGGATATGGATTTCCCCACATCGGGGGCAAAAATACTAAATCAAAATCGACAAACTCTGAAAATGTATGGTGAGTATGCAACCTAATTTGCGGTATCTGTTGGTGGTTTTTCTTCCTATCTCCTACAACAGACATGACAAGCGGCTGTTTTCTCTGCTCTATGTGGCTTCTTAAACTGCTGGCGCTGTTTAACATATCCGATGCTAACGTAATCCCACTTTGTAACGCTTTGTCATATAAGACAAACGCTATATTCATACTCAGTCTCCAAACATCATGTATACGCTTCATGCCTATATTCTATGGAATTTCAGGATATCGCCAACAAAGCTGTAACCTGAAAAATAACGGGTATATAACATTTGATATTTCAGTTTCAATAAAAATAGATCAGATGACAATATTCTCAGTTTTAATGACCAATATATCAGAGTATTAATTTACGCCAATTGCTAAACTTTAGAAAAAGCCTTTTTGGAGTTCATAATGAGTAAATTACCCGTAATTGTTGGTTTAGGTGGTATCAATACGGCAGGAAGAAGTTCTGGATCCCACGGATATAAACGCATCGTATCAAATAGTCTTAATGGCAAAATAATGAAAGATACATGGAGCGATTTATGTCATCGAATGGGTATTATTAATGGAATAGAATCTGTCACTGATACCCAAATTGAACAAGCAAAAAATGGTACACTGATTAGAAAAATAACTCTTTTCGATACACAGCAAGTGCCAGTTAATAAAATAATAACTAATTCTAATAAAGACACAGTTCAACTATTACAACCGACTTATATTCCACTTTCTATGTCCAGCGCAGGACAATTACCGGAAGGGTTTGAAATAGGCAATTTATATAATGCCCATCACCATCCTCGCGGTTTACGTCTCACCGTATATGGTGCCTCAGATTTACTCAACTCAATCGGAATTTCATGGTCAGATATATCTGCATTAGTAGAGCCTGATCAAATTGCTGTTTATGCCAGCAGTGCATTAGGCCAGATAGATCAGTTTTCACTATCAGGATTGATCGGTAATCCACTGAATGGCTTACGCATTAGCTCCAAAATGTTGCCACTCTCCTTACCAGATATGCCCGCAGATTTTATTAATAGTTATATTATTAATAACATAGGAAGCACATCTGCCAATATCGGTGCCTGTGCCAGCTTTCTGTACAATCTTAAACAAGGTGTTAATGACATAAGGCAAGGTAAGGCAAAAGTCTGTTTAGTCGGCTGTGCCGAAGCACCTATTACTCCTGAAATCATCGAAGGATTCCGTGCTATGGGGGCTCTTGCAGAAGACCATCTATTATGTAAATTGGACGGAACTAACACTGTCGACCATCGCCGTGCCTGCCGTCCATTTTCAACTAATGTCGGGCTCACTCTTTCCGAATCATCACAGTTTGTGTTGCTTATGAGTGACGATCTCGCACTGCAATGTGGTGCTAATATTCTTGGATCGGTGCCTGATGTTTTCGTGAATGCCGATGCGAACAAAAAATCCATCTCTTCTCCCGGAATCGGTAACTATATCACGATGATGAAAGCCGCTTCCCTTACATACAACCTTCTGGATGGGAAATTACAGCATTCTTACGTTCAGGCACACGGTACAGGGACACCTCAAAATAGGGTTACAGAAAGCCACATTATTAATGAAACCGCAAAAGTCTTTGGCCTCAGCCACTGGGATGTTACCGCCATTAAGGCATATGTCGGGCACTCTTTTTCTACCTCTGCCGGTGATCAATTGGCCAACACGCTAGGCGTTTGGCAATATGGATGGATACCTGGCATTAAGACAATTGATCACATTGCTGAAGATGTACATTCTTCCAACCTGAACATCTTAATGCAGGATAAGTTTGCTGGTGAACAAGGTAAAGATATGCATGCCACAATCATCAATTCAAAAGGATTTGGTGGCAATAATGCGAGCGCTGTTATTTTATCTCCACAGCAAACAATGCGAATGCTGACAAAAAAATATGGTAACACCACCATCAACAACTATCATAAATGTAATCAGATAGTTAAAGAAAAAAGTGAAGAGCAAGATCAAGCCATTTGCCGTGGCGAGGAATCTATTATTTATGATTTCGGAAGCTCTGTGATACAACCTTCGGATATCGAACTTTCACGTCAGGAAGTGAAATTAGCGGGATTCAAACATACTATAAAACTGCCGAATGCAGATGAATTCAGCGAATTTCTGTGAATTTACAATATAATAACTTCCCGATAATCCGAAAATTATTTGGGATAATCTGACCGTCATTAAAAAACTAATGACGGTCAGATACAATTAACACGATTTACAGATTACGCACTAAAGCTGTCTGCTTATCGTTTCAATCTCCTGTCGCCATTTCTCCTGCAAGGCGGGCTTTTGATGTTTTGGTCTTCTGCGCAAATCTTCCTGCAACAGTTTCTCCAACTCTACCAGACGTTGTAGTAAAACCTCTTCATCCCACACCATTGCCGATTCTTGTTTATTGCAATCAGTAGAATGTTGCCAATTTGGTTTTTCTAAATTATCACCCTGTTCGAGCAAAGAATAGATTTCTTCAACATTATGATATTCAGTTAGCTTACCTTTGTTGATCAGCCAAAAGCGGTTACAACTTTGTTCAATAAGACTTCGATCGTGGCTGACAATCAAGGCTCCACCTTTATATTCCTTCAGGGTATCAAAGAGCTCTTCTTTCCCCTCCAAATCAAGGTGGTTAGTGGGTTCATCAAGAAACAGCAAATGGTAACGCGCTAATGTTAGCCCTATGAACAATAAACGCGCCCGCTCACCGCCACTCAATGACGCTACTTTCTGCTGATGCCTTTGATATTCAAAACCTGCGCTGATAAGCGCCCGTTTACGCTGATCATCACTGGTTGGTGCAAAACGAATTAATGCATCACTCAGTGATTCGTCATCCTGAATTTGCTCCAGAGATTGATCGTAGTAACCGAGCTGACATTGAGGATGATAATCCACATTCTGTAATGTCTTCTCCAGATATTCTTTATACAACACTTTCAACAAAGTAGACTTACCGCAACCGTTGTTACCCAGAATAGCGATTCTATCGCCACTCTTGATCTGCTTCGACAGGACATTGAACAGAACCACATTACTCCCCAAAGGCATAACAGTCATATGTTCAATGTCCAGCAATCGGTTAGCGGGTAATGCATCCCCCTGAAGAGTCAGCTTCCATGGAGTGCCTTGAGTGAGTTTAGTTTGCTGCTCAGCCAGGCGCTGTTTACGTGCCAGCATCGTCTTCGCTTTACGAGAAAGATCGGGATTGTCATAAACCTTACCCCATGTGGCTAACCGTTCAGCACTCTGCTCTAGCCTGTCTATCTCTTTTTGCTCACTAGCATGACGTTGCATATCCGTCTGATCACGTTCGAGCAAAGCTTCCCTTGCCTGAGAACAAGCCATACTGAAGTGATATAAGGTTTTGTCCCGCATAATCCAGGTAGTATTAGTCACTCTATCTAGTAAAGTCTGATCATGCGATACCAATACAAACGATCCTTTCCACTGAAACAAAAAAGATTCCAGCCATAGCAGAGAAGTCAGATCCAGATGGTTACTCGGTTCATCCAATAACAGTAAATCAGGTTGCTGGATCACTGCACGACCAAGTAACAGGCGCATATGTTGCCCACCACTAAGATTTCCGACAGGCGTTTGCCAATCCTTTTCGGGAAATCCCAATTCAGACAACAGAAGCTCGGCTCGCCAAATTTCGTCAACTTTAACTTTCTCACTAATAGCCTTTCTTAACGTGGCATCATGCAGAGATAAAGGTAAATGCTGTTCGACATACGCCAAAACACACTGATTCGCAATTGTGATCTTCCCGCTGTAATCTTCCAAATTACCGCTCAGTAATTTCATCAGAGTGCTTTTACCACAGCCGTTATGACCGATAAGCCCAATTTTGTCGCCTTTGTTTAGAGTAAACGTTATATCCTCAAACAAAGGAGCCGAAGAGAAAGCAATAGAAAGTGATTGTGCAGATAAATAAGTGCTCATAGATAACTCAAGAATTTTGGGTGCAAAACACCGTTGTCAGATGCTGACAATAATTCTTCGAGCTTGAGTGAAGAGAACTCTGATTTGTAAAGTTACTATTTTATGTTAGCAACTAAATATTTTTTCGCTCAAGCTAAAATTATTGCAGCGTATGCCACAAACCCTTGAGCGAGCTTCTAATACCAAAGAAGCGAGCGTATAAACGCTGCATAGACATAGAGGTCCTCCTTTTTTTATCTGGGAAAGTAACGGTACTTTCTGGTTATTCGGTAGGCTAAGAATATAAAAAGTCTGCCAGGAAAAGCAAATAAATCAGATAAATTATTTAAAAAATGCGTTCTGGTTCTCATCTATTTTTCGCCGGAAATTCATTCTGATTTATCAAAATCATTCGATATCAAAAGCGCACGAATAAAAAATAACGTTATAGTTAGTAACGTCATTATTGTTACAATCCAAATCAACCCTTTCCAACCCAGTACCTCGTAAATTCCCCCAGATGCAAGTGCGAATATTGTTGACACAGTAGCCAGAAGAGTTTCACTCACACCCTGAACACGGACTTTACTGATACCATCAGACATACTATTGATAATATGTGTTCCCCCTAAGAACATCAGGTTCCATCCTAATCCGGCAAAAATCAATGGGACTCCAAGAATAACAATTTCTGTTTCATTAATAAGCCCTATCAGAAAACCGATAAGGTTAAAGAGAGCGCCCAACAGAATAATACGATTTGCCCCCATTCTTGATATCAGCATACCCGTGATAATACCGGGAGCGAACATGGCTACAAGATGAGCGCCAATTAATATGCCCGTTTCTGAATCCCCCAAACCATAACCAACAGAAGCAATTGAGGCGGCTGACATAACTATCATCATAATTGCATGGCCTAACACCATTGATACAATTCCAAAAAACAAATAGTGGCTTGTGACAATAGATGAGAATCCAGTTGCCTTACCAACATCAGCCTTTGCTTGATTAACCGAATATCCCATTTCACGATTCAGTGGGACAAAAGCAAGCACAGCACATCCTCCAATAACGGACACTAACGTGTATACTCCGATAAATGGAAGATCGAACCCCAGGCTATCTCCTTTTCCATATAGCTCGCTGCCAATAATGACTCCAATTCCAGAAGCCAGCAATAAAGAACTTGCTGTTGCTGCCCGCTGCTTTGGGACACTCTCAGCAGCAGCATATCGTAGAAAATTAATACCGATCATAGCGATACCAATTAAAAAATGTCCACCGAGTAAAAGTATGAAACTGTCTAAATAAATGGCTGCCGCTGAAGCAAATCCACCAAATACTCTGTATTTAGCTTCTGGCTCTTTTTTATCATCGGAAAAAGAGCTTTACTCTCAATACGGATTGAGTCAGTTGCTGGTTACATATCCAGACATATTTATAAAATATTTTCTTTAGTTTTTTTCTTTTCTTAAAAGTATTGGCTATTCTGAAGTCGCATACTGCCATAAAGGAGAATAGCTAATAATAATCAAAAGAAGCTATATCATTATCCGACAAGCAATGGTCATTATTTGTACAAAAGATTATTTTGGAAGAACGCTAAGGTCATAATTCTTGTCGGCCATAAAAAATGCACAAGAACTTAAAGAGAATATTGAGACCTCAATGCTATTAGAGCTGAAAGGTTCAATCGATGTTTTCGTTCTTGATGTCTCAAAAAACGGGGATAAAAAAACCCCGCACGAACGGGGCCTTGGTATTGTTTCTTAAATATATTTCCGTTCAAAATCAGAACGGAATATCATCATCAAAATCCACTGGTGGCTCATTGTTCTGCTGAGCAGGAGATTGTACCGGACGAGATGATGGCATACCGCCACCACTAAATTGCTGGGAAGCTTGTGGCTGTTGTGGTTGTCCCCAGCCGCCTTGTGCTGGTGCATCCTGTGCTGCACCACGGCTGCCCAACATCTGCATTACTCCACCGATAGGATTGACTACAACTTCAGTGGTGTAACGATCTTGCCCACTCTGATCTTGCCATTTGCGGGTCTGCAAAGCGCCTTCGAGATAAACTTGAGAGCCTTTACGCAGATATTCACCTGCGACTTCTGCCAATTTGCCGAAAATCACCACACGGTGCCACTCAGTTTTCTCTCTCATCTCACCGGTTTGCTTATCACGCCAGCTATCGGACGTTGCCAGAGTAATATTGGCAACTGCACCGCCATTCGGCATATAGCGAATTTCCGGATCCTGCCCCAAATTACCCACTAAAATAACTTTGTTTACGCCTCTGCTGGCCATTGGAATACTCCTGATGAAATGATTTTTGCTAAAAACGAACTTCTATAATTATAAGCAAAGTAGTTTACCATGCGAGGACTAAGTTTAAACTAAAAGCCGTCATATTATACTTTGCGAAGCGCATCGTACTTTATATCCTTGTATCTTTCATGTTGTACTCTTTAGCTACCCTTAACAGGCTGTACAACAACTGAAAGCGCTTGATATACACAGTAATTATTACAGCATGAATCTCTGTTAATACTGTATATTCATTCAGCAAAATTTGTGCAATAATAATGCGCTTTTTAGTTGAACACGATAAATAATCTGGGTAATGGTAAATGGATAACATCGAAGTTCGGGGCGCCCGCACCCATAATCTTAAAAATATCAACCTGATAATTCCCCGTGACAAACTGATAGTCATTACGGGCTTGTCTGGCTCCGGTAAGTCTTCTCTGGCTTTCGATACACTGTATGCAGAAGGCCAGCGTCGCTATGTAGAATCACTCTCTGCATATGCCCGCCAGTTTTTATCACTGATGGAAAAACCGGATGTCGACCACATTGAAGGCCTGTCTCCCGCCATTTCCATTGAACAGAAATCAACTTCTCATAACCCGCGTTCAACCGTCGGAACAATCACAGAAATTCACGATTATCTCCGTCTGCTGTTTGCCCGTGTCGGCGAGCCTCTCTGTCCCGAACATAATATTCCACTGGCTGCACAAACCATTAGTCAGATGGTAGATAATGTTCTTACGTTACCGGAAGGACAACGTCTGATGTTATTGGCCCCGGTAGTCAAAGAGCGTAAAGGAGAGCATTCCAAACTGTTGGAGAATCTGGCGACACAAGGTTATATCCGCGCCCGTATTGACGGTGAAGTGTGTGACCTCTCCGATCCACCTAATTTAGAATTGCAGAAAAAACATACGATTGAAGTTGTCATTGACCGTTTCAAAGTACGCCCAGATCTGGCTCAGCGTCTGGCCGAATCTTTCGAAACCGCTTTAGAGCTTTCAGGTGGTACGGCTGTCATTGCCAATATGGATGATGATCAGGCTGAAGAGTTGATTTTCTCGGCCAATTTCGCCTGCCCAATGTGTGGTTACAGTATGAGCGAGTTGGAACCACGCTTATTTTCCTTCAACAACCCGGCAGGTGCCTGTTCTACTTGTGATGGTTTGGGTGTCCAGCAGTTTTTCGATCCTGATCGGGTAGTGCAAAATAGCAATATTTCACTCGCAGGTGGCGCTATTCGTGGATGGGATCGCCGTAATTTCTATTACTTCCAGATGCTAAAATCTCTGGCAGACCATTATAAGTTCGATATAGAAACCCCATTTGATGAATTAAGTCCTGCCATTAAAAAAGTAATTTTGTATGGCTCAGGTAAGGAATCTATCGAATTCAAATATACCAATGATCGTGGGGATACAACTGTCCGTAAACACCCATTCGAAGGTGTTCTGCATAATATGGAACGCCGCTATAAAGAGACAGAATCTTCCGCTGTACGGGAAGAATTAGCCAAATATATTAGTAATCGTTCCTGTATTTCGTGTGAAGGAACCCGCCTGCGCAAAGAAGCGCGTTTTGTTTTTATCGAAAATACCACATTGCCACAGATTTCTGATTTCAGCATCGGTCATGCGATGGAATTTTTCCAAAACATCAAATTGAGCGGGCAAAGAGCTAAAATTGCTGAAAAAGTTCTGAAAGAGATCCGTGATCGTCTGAATTTTCTGGTCAATGTTGGTTTAAATTACCTGACACTTTCCCGTTCAGCAGAAACCCTTTCCGGTGGTGAAGCCCAACGTATCCGGTTAGCAAGCCAAATTGGTGCAGGTTTAGTTGGCGTGATGTATGTTCTGGATGAGCCTTCCATTGGCCTCCATCAGCGTGATAATGAGCGTTTGCTGGAAACCTTACTGCATCTGCGTAACTTAGGTAATACCGTTATTGTTGTTGAACATGATGAAGATGCTATTCGTGCCGCTGATCATATTATTGATATTGGGCCCGGAGCGGGTGTTCATGGCGGTAAAGTTGTTGCCGAAGGAACTATTAATGACATCATGGCAAGCCAAACATCTCTCACAGGGAAGTTTCTAAGTGGTGAACGTGAGATCGCTATCCCGGAACAACGAATCGCTGTTGATCCTAGCAAAATGTTGAAGTTAATTGGTGCGAAGGGCAATAACCTGAAAAAAGTGACATTAAAACTACCTGTCGGCTTGTTCACATGTATCACGGGGGTTTCAGGCTCCGGTAAATCGACATTAATCAACGATACGTTATTCCCAATCGCACAACGCCAGTTAAATGGCGCAACCAATATTAATCCTGCCTCTTATGTAGATATTCAAGGTCTGGAACATTTTGATAAGGTCATTGATATTGACCAAAGCCCGATCGGCAGAACTCCTCGCTCGAATCCCGCCACTTATACCGGCGTCTTTACACCAGTAAGAGAACTGTTTGCTGGCGTACCTGAATCCCGTACGCGTGGTTATACACCGGGTCGTTTTAGTTTCAATGTTAAGGGCGGACGCTGTGAAGCCTGTCAGGGGGACGGGGTAATTAAGGTGGAAATGCACTTCCTGCCTGATATTTATGTTCCCTGTGATCAGTGTAAAGGAAAGCGCTATAACCGCGAAACGTTGGAGATCAAATATAAAGGCAAGAATATCAATGAGGTGCTGAATATGACCATTGAAGAAGCCCGTAGCTTTTTTGACGCAGTACCTGCCCTTGCCCGTAAATTGCAAACGTTAATGGATGTTGGCCTTTCTTACATTCGTCTTGGGCAGTCTGCTACTACACTCTCCGGTGGAGAAGCACAACGGGTTAAACTGGCACGCGAGTTATCGAAACGTGGTACAGGTCAAACACTTTATATTCTTGATGAACCAACAACTGGATTACATTTTGCTGATATCCAACAACTGTTGTCAGTTCTACATCAATTGCGGGATCAGGGAAATACCATTGTAGTGATTGAACACAATCTGGATGTTATCAAAACTGCGGACTGGATTGTTGATCTTGGCCCAGAAGGTGGTAGTGGTGGCGGAGAGATATTAGTGGCAGGAACGCCAGAAGATGTAGCGAAATGTGAAAAATCCCATACGGCACGTTTCCTTAAGCAGATACTCAATAAAAATTAATGCTATTTCATCTATTATAATCAGCAAAAGCCTCTCTTATTAGAGAGGCTTTGTTTATTTATTAAATTATTCTAATATTTTTTAATGCAACAAACACCTTTCCGGCTGTAATAATCAACGAAATAATCCTATTTAGATCGGTCTGATATTGTTGTTCTAATATTATTGCTGAGCCTTTAAAGATGCTGTGTTCATATTATAGGCAAGTTAATTTCATAATGATATTATATATTTTGTTAATTTATAATGGAGATCAAATATGTATATGTTTTTACCATTTTTAATTGCGTTAGTTATGGTTGCCACTGTTATTACTGGCAAGAAAAAGCTGACCTATACTCTTTGGTTTATCTTATTAATCATCACGGTATTTTGGTTTAAATATCATGCCACTGATGCACTGAATCTTTCTTTCTAACCGGAGGCCGTAATGAATAATACTATGTCAGCATCTCGTAACCTTAATCCTGCCATTACATTGAATATACTCGGTTTATTTGGCATTTGTGTCATTCTAATCGTGGCATTTTATTATCAACTGGCACGTTTTGAACTTCCCTGCCCGCTATGTCTGTTGCAACGTGCAGGCATCATTATGATCGGCTTTGGTTTTCTGTTTAATATCTATTTTGGTGTTAAAAATGTTCATTACAGCTTTTCCTTACTGGGCTGTATCGTCACTGGCTTTGTTGCTATGCGTCAGGTTTCTTTACATATCCTGCCGGGAGATGCAGGATATGGTTCCACTTTCTTCGGCTTGCACTTCTATACGTGGGCTGCAATCTTATCTATTCTTACCATTATTGCTATTGCTGCCATCATGCCCCTAAAAGCAGGTAATCATGATCCGGCAAAATATTCACCACACATACTCGGCAAACTTGTCATGGGATTGTTCGCGATCTTGATCACCGCTAATCTGGTCTCTACCGTGCTGGAATGTGGCAGTGGACAGTGTGACGATAACCCAACGTTTTATCAGCTATTGCAGTAATAACATTTAGTTATCTTGGTAGAAGAAAGAAGGCTGATACACTCTACAGCCTTCTCTTTCCCCAACAAGATTATTCGGAAGGAAATTTAATATTCATAATTCATTGAATTATTTATAAAATAATATACTTCATGTGCTTCTTCAGGCGTCGGAACTTCTAGCTTAGATAGCATTCGCTCCATCACTTTATCCGGTACAACATATTCGCGATTTTTGGGATAAAATAAACCCTTTGCCTAATACCAGAACAAAGGGCTGTAGTGATTATCTTCATCCATTCCCCAAATATTCAGGGAATAAAAATCACTGACTCACTGCCGCAAATGCTTCTGCAATACGCTGTACGTTATGATGGTTCACTCCGGCCATACAAACACGGCCAGAACCAATCAAATAGACTCCAAATTCTCTACGCAAGCGATTAACCTGTTCAGGGTTAAAGCCAGTATAGCTAAACATACCGCGTTGTTTCAGCAAGTGATCAAAGTTTTTCTCTGGCAACACATTTTTCAATGCGCTAACCAATACCGTACGCATTTCCAGAATGCGTAATCGCATTTGCTCAACTTCTTTCAACCATTGCGCTTTTAGTAACGGCTCAGCTAAGACTCTTGTTACAACCTGAGCACCAAAATTCGGTGGGCTGGAATAAATCCGACGTACACTGGCTTTCAATTGCCCCAGAACACATTCACTTGTTTTGGCACCATCGCAAATAACGGACAATCCACCAACACGCTCACCATACAGGGAGAAAATTTTTGAAAACGAATTGCTGATCAAACAAGGTAATTCTGCATTTGCCATTGCCCGAATCGCGTAAGCATCTTCTTCCATTCCATCAGCAAGTCCCTGATAAGCGATATCAAGGAATGGGATCAACGCCTGCTCTTTGGCGACCTGAACTACCTGATCCCATTGCTCACTAGTAAGATCAGAGCCGGTTGGATTATGACAACAAGGGTGCATCAGAATAATGCTTTTTGCTGGCAATTGCCGGAAAGTTGCCAGCATTTCATCAAATCTTACTCCTTTGGTTTTATCATCAAAGTAAGGGTAATAATTTACTTTGAGCCCTGCTCCAGAGAAAATTGAAACGTGGTTTTCCCATGTCGGATCACTACACCACACTTCAGAATCAGGGAAATAACGATGCAAAAAGTCAGCACCAACTTTTAGTGCGCCTGAGCCTCCAACGGCTTGAATCGTTGCAATACGATTTTGCTGCAACAACGGATGATCTTTACCGAACAGTAATTCTTGAATTGCCAGTCGGTAACCAAGTAAACCTTCCATGGGGAGATAAAGAGACGCAGACTGTGGCAGAGCTTTCATTTGTTCTTCTGCGGTTGCAACAGCCTGCAATTGAGGTGTTATACCCTGTTCGTCGTAATACAACCCAACGCTCAGATTAATTTTTTCTACGCGGGTGTCTTTTTTAAATATTTCCAACAACGAAAGTATAGGATCACCTGCGTAAGCATCAACATTCTGGAACACGATGTTATACTCCCCCTGCTACTTAGTTAGCATAAAAACACATATAACAGGCAATATAACTTAACCTGATTATTCGTCCAGATATTCCATTGCAACACGTGAGGTTAGTTTCGTGATCAGTTCATAAGCACTACTCCCTGTATATTCTGCAATTCTTTCAGCAGGCAGGACTGTACCCCAGAGGATAACTTCATCACCCACTTTGTCCTGACAATCAGGCCCCAAATCCACCGTAATCATATCCATGGAAACCCGACCAACAAGAGGAACTTCACGTCCATTAATAAAGATAGGTGTGCCTGATGGGGCACTGCGGGGATAGCCATCACCATATCCGATTGCGACAACACCTAAATATGTATCGCGTTCACTAACCCAAGTACCGCCGTAACCTACCGCTTCACCCGAATTGTGTTTGCGTACAGCAATTAAGCTAGATTTCAATGTCATCGCTGGCATTAAGTTGAAATCAGCCGCAGTTTTATCTGCCATCGGCGATACACCATACATTATGATACCAGGGCGAACCCAATCCAGATGTGCCTGTGGCCACAATAAAATTCCCCCAGATGCTGAAATCGATTTTTCACCAGCTTTGCCCGCAATAAATGACATAAAATGTTCAATTTGCAGGGGAGTTGTATCCACTAGTGGTTCATCGGCACGACTAAAGTGGGTGATCATGTTAACGGGCTGTTCGACGTTATGGCAGCGACTCAAGCGTTGATAAAAATATTCTGCTTCATCCAAACGAACACCAAGACGATGCATCCCTGTATCCAACTTCATCCACACCTTAATTGGATGAGATAAATCAGCCTGTTCCAGAGCTTCAAGTTGCTCGATGTTGTGCACCACGGTTTCAATATGATTGACAACTAAAATGGGGAGGTCTGACGCCCCTAAAAAACCCTCCAGAAGCAGGATGGGTTTGATAACCCCATTACTACGCAGAGCCAATGCTTCCCCTATTCGTGCAACGCCAAAACAATCAGCGTCTTCCATTGTATACGCAGTTTCCAATAAACCATGTCCATAGGCGTTTGCTTTCACAACTGCAATCAATTTACTGTTCGGGGCTTTCGCCCTGACCTGTTGCAGGTTATGTCGCAGAGCGCGGCGGTCGATAACAGCAGTTGCCGCTTTCATTTTGTCCCCTTTTTATTCTTTTCCGGTCAGTAGGTTTTCAATAATATATTATTCATTACTACTTATTCATCGCTGTAGCTTGGCCCCGCATAATTATCAAACCGTGACCATTGACCATTAAACGTTAGCCTCACTGTACCGATAGGACCATTACGCTGTTTACCAATGATAATTTCTGCCACACCTTTCATTTCACTATTATCGTGATATACCTCATCACGATAAATAAACATGATTAAGTCAGCATCCTGTTCAATAGAGCCTGATTCACGCAGATCTGAGTTAACGGGCTTTTTATCAGCCCGCTGCTCCAGACTACGGTTAAGCTGAGATAATGCAACAACAGGTACTTGGAGTTCTTTTGCCAATGCTTTGAGTGATCGGGATATTTCAGCAATTTCCAAGGTACGATTGTCAGATAGGGAAGGCACCCGCATTAATTGCAGATAGTCGATCATAATCAGGCTAAGCCCACCATTTTCACGGAAAACACGCCTTGCCCGTGAGCGCACTTCAGTAGGAGTCAAACCAGATGAATCATCAATATACATATTGCGTTTTTCCAGCAAAATCCCCATAGTGCTGGAAATACGCGCCCAGTCCTCGTCATCAAGCTGACCAGTACGAATACGTGTTTGATCTACACGGGAAAGAGACGCCAACATACGCATCATGATCTGATTGCCGGGCATCTCCAGACTAAAAATCAAAACAGGTTTATCCTGCATCATCGCCGCGTTTTCACATAAGTTCATCGCAAAAGTGGTTTTACCCATTGAAGGACGTGCAGCGACAATGATTAAGTCAGATTTTTGCAAGCCAGCAGTTTTCTTATCCAAATCTTGATAACCAGTAGAAACTCCTGTCACACCGTCATGCGGACGTTGATACAATTGTTCAATTCGTTCAACCGTTTCTTCCAGGATCTGCTCAATTCCTTTCGGGCCTTCGTCTTTATTCGCCCTATTTTCTGCGATCTGGAATACCTTTGATTCCGCCAGATCTAATAATTCTTCACTGGTACGCCCTTGTGGATCATACCCCGCATCTGCAATTTCATTAGCAACGGCGATCATATCGCGAACAACTGCACGTTCACGGACAATATCCGCATAAGCGTTAATGTTCGCTGCACTTGGGGTATTTTTTGACAATTCTGCCAGATAAGCAAAACCACCGACATTATCCAGCTCCCCATTTTGCTCCAAGGATTCTGATAATGTAATCAGGTCGATAGGTTTGCCCGTTTCAAGCAAACGCTGCATTTCAGCAAAAATACGCCGATGTGGGCGACTGAAAAAATCATTACTGGTGACACGTTCGGATACGTTATCCCAACGTTCATTATCCAGCATCAAACCGCCCAACACGGATTGCTCTGCCTCCAAAGAGTGTGGTGGAAGTTTCAGCCCTTCCACTTGGCGATCTTTTGGTTCAGCCATACTGTTGTTAGTTGGTTTTCTTCCAGCCATGTACCACATCAATCCACTAAACAAGAACGAAATAGCGCACCAGTATACGCCATGAAAACAACCTTGAGTAATTATATATAGTCTGCAATGATTTCGGGGATATTATCGCCGTTTACAGCAATTCCATTACAAACGTGCGAGGTTGTTCCCAATATTTCTTAAAGAATGAGAGAGTTACTATGGCAAAACACATCGAATTTTCCGCCACTGGCGGCCCAGAAGTGCTCCGATATTGTGAATTTACGCCTACTGATCCTGCACCTGATGAAATACAGATTGAAAATAAAGCTATCGGAATTAATTATATTGATACCTATGTACGTAGTGGCCTCTACCCACCAGCAGGTCTTCCCAGTGGATTAGGGACGGAAGCTGCGGGAGTTGTCACAAAAGTTGGCTCAAATGTGTCATACATCAAAGTTGGAGATCGCGTGGCATATGCTCAATCCGGTTTGGGCGCATACAGTGATGTACATAATGTTCCCGCCAGCAAATTAGCTATCCTGCCAGATGAAATTTCATTTGAACAGGCGGCTGCTTCTCTTTTAAAAGGACTAACAGTTTATTATCTGTTCTATAAGACACACAAGGTTCAAGCAGGTGAAACTTTCCTATTCCATGCCGCAGCCGGTGGTGTCGGTTTGATTGCCTGCCAGTGGGCAAAAGCATTAGGTGCGAAATTGATTGGAACAGTCGGTTCAGACGAAAAAGCCAACCTTGCCAAAGCTGCGGGGGCATGGCAGACCATCAATTATAACCGTGAAAATATTGCAGAACGTGTTTTGGAACTTACTGACGGGAAAAAAGTTGATGTGGTTTATGACTCCGTTGGTCAGGCTACGTGGCTAGATTCACTTGATTCCTTAGCCCCCAGAGGATTGATGGTCAGTTTCGGTAATGCCTCAGGACCAGTAACAGGAGTAAATGTCGGACTTCTCAATCAGAAAGGTTCACTATTTCTTACCCGGCCTTCTCTTAATGGTTATATCACTACACATAAAGAATTGGCTGAAGCCAGCAAAATCCTGTTTGATTTTATTGCCAGCGGTAAAATCAATGTAGATGTTCGAGAAAATCAGAAGTTTCCACTAAGCGAAGCGATAAGAGCACACCGGACACTGGAAAGCCGTGCAACCCACGGTTCCAGTTTGTTGATACCATGATTCCCATTTTGAACAAAGCGCCTGAGCGGATCACATCCGCTCTGTTACCATTTCCAATGCTTTTTCAACCACCATAATGTCAGCACCGGGTTTATGTGCATTCTCACTCAAATGACGACGCCATTGACGTGCACCGGGAATCCCCTGAAAAATACCCAAAATATGGCGGGTAATATGCCCTAAATAAGTGCCTTTTGACAATTCTTGTTCGATATAAGGATAAAGCGCCTTAACCACCTCAACGGTATCTGTCACGGGAACGGTTTGGTCAAATAATTCACGATCGACCTTCGCCAAAATAGATGGATTTTGGTAAGCTTCCCGTCCAATCATCACACCATCAACATACCGTAAATGCTGCTTCGCTTCTTCCAATGACTTAATTCCACCATTAATGGAAATTGTTAGTTGTGAAAAATCTTTTTTCAATTGATAGACCCGTGGATAATCCAAAGGCGGAATTTCGCGGTTTTCTTTTGGACTCAAACCAGACAACCACGCTTTGCGAGCATGGATCACAAAATGAGCGCACTCACTGTTTTTCACGACAGTATCAATGAAACCACACAAAAACTCGTAGCTATCCTGCTCATCAATACCGATACGGGTTTTAACTGTGACAGGAATATCTACCACATCCTGCATCGCCTTGACACAATCGGCTACCAACGTAGCCTCTCCCATCAGGCAGGCACCAAAACGGCCATTCTGTACACGATCAGACGGACAACCGACATTCAAATTAATTTCATCGTAGCCACGCTCTTGCGCGAGCTTAGCACTGTGCGCCAATGCCTGGGGTTCGCTGCCCCCCAATTGTAATGCCAATGGATGCTCTTGCTCGTTATAAGCCAGATAGTCCCCTTTGCCATGGATAATTGCGCCTGTGGTGACCATTTCTGTGTAAAGCAACGCTTCTTTACTTAGCAGACGATGGAAATAACGGCAATGGCGGTCAGTCCAGTCCAACATGGGTGCAACGGAGAAGCGGGAAGGTTTGAATTTCCTTGTATCCGTTGATATTACAGTGAATTCACTACATTTTTGTGTCTGTATGTTTTCGTGCATTTTAGGCTATTTTTGAATTATCAGCACCCCATTAATTTGGGGACCTGAACAGGAGAGTCTTAAAGATGGCCTACTATACCATAGAAAAGCATCCTCACGCAGATGGCACTTAAGAAGAGCTGAGGTTAATTAAAACAATAACAAATAGTACTTATTTTTTATCAGAATACGATTCTGAAATATTTTTATTTATCATACCTAAAAAATCATAATTAAAGTCTATTTCAATAGCTCTACAGAAAATTGGTGTTGTTATTGCAGGCTTAGCTATTTGGTAAATAACCCAATTAAACAATCATAGCCTCTACCCCAAAAGCCAAGAAAACCAATTTATTAATTGATAATCAAAAAGAATGATAGGGCTATGGCCATTAAGTAGATTTCAGCTATGAATTGAAAAACATGATAACATTACAACCATTGGCATATGCTGAGTGTGAAGGATGTAATGAAAACTATCAACCAAAAAAAGTTACTGACACGGGCTGAAGCAATCTGCCTGTCACGAGGGGTTCGTTTGACACCTCAACGCCTTGAAATTCTGCGTTTAATTTCAGCACAACCGGGGGCAATAAGTGCCTATGATTTGCTGGATCTGCTCCGTGAAGCTGAACCACAGGCAAAACCACCAACGGTCTATCGTGGGTTGGAGTTTTTACTGGAACAGGGCTTTGTCCACAAAATAGAATCTACGAATAGCTATGTGATTTGTCATCACTTTGAAGAACCTTGCCATACATCAGCTATGTTTCTTTGCGATAACTGCGGTTCTGTTACCGAACGAGATGCTAAAGATATTGAATCAACTATACAAAATTTAGCACAAGATGCAGGATTTCATCTGCGGCATAGCGTAATAGAAGTTCACGGCTTGTGCTCTTCCTGCCATGAAATGAATTCCTGTACGGAATAGGCTTTAAAATCCGTTTTATTAGGCGGTCATCACTGATAAGTTTATTAATTTCCAAGTTCCCAGATAAGAGTTTAATTCGCTGGGATAATGAAAAATGACCGCCCAAAATAGCAAAGAGTAATTATCCGCTTTTACAATCAGAACCAATCCCCGTTACGAATAACGCCAACTGCCAATCCTTCAATGGTAAAATTCTGTTCGCGTAAATCCACAACGATAGGCTCAAATTCAGGATTCTCAGCAATCAGTTCAATTTTGTTTCCTGTTTGTTTGAAACGTTTTACTGTGACTTCATCTTCAATCCGAGCCACAATAACCTGCCCGTTATGAACATCCTGCGTTTTATGCACAGCAAGCAAATCACCATCCATAATACCGATATCTTTCATTGACATACCGCGAACACGCAATAGAAAATCAGCATTGGGTTTAAATAATTCCGGATCCACTTTGTAATGGCTTTCAATGTGTTCCTGAGCCAATAGTGGTTCACCAGCAGCAACACGACCGATTAGTGGTAATCCCGTACCTTCATCTTCCTCTTCAAGCAGCAAACGGATACCTCTGGAAGCCCCAGCGACAATTTCTATCACCCCTTTACGCGCCAGTGCCTTTAAATGCTCTTCTGCTGCGTTAGGTGAACGAAAACCAAGGCGTGCTGCAATCTCAGCACGTGTCGGTGGCATACCCGTTTGCGAAATATGGTCACGCACCAAGTCATAAACCTGTTGTTGCCTGGCAGTTAATGCTTTCATTTCGCCCCCTGTTTGTTTATACAGTCTGACTGTGAGTATATACAGCTAAAATTGAATTGGGAACCTGTCAGAATGTAAAAGCCGCTAAATAACGAATTTTGACGAAAAATAAATCACTTTAGCGTATAAAATGCGACCCAATGATTATTACCCAGATGGATAGTGCCAAAATAACAGCTAAAAATACTGCAGCAGAGCCCATATCTTTTGCTCGCCCTGACAATTCGTGATATTCACTGCCGATTCGATCAACCACGGCCTCAATTGCACTGTTTAGTACTTCAACAATAACCACCAATATGACAGAGCTAATAAGAAAAAGTCTCTCAAGCATGTCAAAATCAAAGGAAAATACCACAATAATCGCTAAGACAGCTAAAATGACCTCTTGTCGAAATGCAGCCTCATTCTGCCACGCAGCTTTAATACCTTTTGCTGAATACCCCACCGCTTTAATAATACGACTCAAGCCTGTTGATTGATTCGCCATAAAAATTTTCTTCAATAAACATAATAGTTCTAAGATAATATAACTTTTAGTTTTTATTATTATCTTATTTCCACAGATCTCAAAATCTGTTTCTGGTATGCTTGCGACGCATTGCTAATAAGAGGCTTAAAGCAGTTATGTCAGCTTGGCGTAAAATATATTATAAGTTATTGAATTTTCCGATAAAAATTTTAGTAAAAAGTAAACTTATTCCAACGGCTCCCATTCAAGAGTTGAGTCTTGATACGACCCGGCCTATTTTGTATGTGCTCCCGTATCATTCAAAAGCCGATTTATTGACCTTGCGTCAACAATGTCTGGCTCAAGATCTACCAGATCCTTTAACCCCTTTGGATATCGATGATGCACAGCTCCCAAGTTGTGTTTTTATTGATGACGGCCCACGAGTGTTCCGCTGTTATGCGCCGAAGCATGAGTCTGTAAGAATTTTTCATTCTTATCTGGACTTACATCGCAACAACCCTAATCTGGATATTCAGATGGTGCCCGTTTCCGTGATGTTTGGACGTTCCCCCGGACGTGAAGGGCAAGAAACAAATACAGCACCACAGTTGCGCCTTCTCAATGGGATCCAGAAGTTTTTTGCAATCCTGTGGCTCGGTCGGGATAGTTTTGTACGTTTTTCCACGCCTGTTTCATTGCGCAGTATAGCCGATGATCATGGTACGGATACAATTATTGCCAATAAACTTGCCCGTGTTGCACGGATCCACTATTCCCGTCAACGTCTGGCAGCAGTCGGGCCACGTTTACCTGCCCGACAGGATTTGTTCAGAAAGTTACTGGCATCCAAAGCCATTGAAAAAGCCATTACCGATGAAGCCCGTAGCAAGAAAATCTCGCCAGAGAAAGCAAAACAGAACGCTATCAATATGCTGGAAGAGATTGCAGCGGATTTCTCCTATGAAACGGTACGCATAACAGACCGTGTTTTGAGCTGGACGTGGAATCGTCTCTATCAGGGTATCAATGTTCATAATGCCGAACGGACCCGCCAATTGGCCCAAGATGGTCATGAGCTGGTCTATGTTCCATGTCATCGCAGCCATATGGATTATCTGCTACTTTCTTACGTGCTTTATCATCAGGGGCTGGTTCCACCACATATTGCAGCCGGTATTAACCTGAATTTCTGGCCAGCAGGGCCAATATTCCGCCGCCTTGGTGCGTTCTTTATCCGCCGCACTTTTAAAGGCAACAAACTCTATTCGACAATTTTCCGCGAATATCTGGGAGAACTGTTTTCTCGTGGTTATTCTATTGAATATTTTGTCGAAGGAGGACGTTCCCGGACAGGCCGCCTGCTCGATCCGAAAACCGGTACACTTTCGATGACATTACAGGCAATGCTGCGCGGAGAATCACGCCCTATCACCGTTGTGCCAATCTATATCGGTTATGAACATGTGATGGAGGTCGCGACTTATGCCAAAGAGTTACGGGGCGCAACTAAAGAAAAAGAAGGATTTTTCCAGATGGTTCGTGGGTTACGTAAACTACGTAATCTGGGGCAAGGGTATGTGAACTTTGGCGAACCAATCCCATTAATACAATATCTGAATCAGCATGTTCCGGAATGGCGTGATTCTATCGATCCAATAGAAGCGCAGCGCCCGGCATGGTTAACACCAACTGTTAGTAAGCTGGCTGGCAATATCATGGTTAACATCAATAACGCCGCAGCCGCAAATGCAATTAATTTATGTAGCACGGCCTTATTGTCATCACGTCAGCGAGCACTGACGCGTGAACAGTTGATTGAACAATTAGACTGCTACATGCAATTATTGCGCAATGCTTCTTACGCAAATGATGTCACAGTACCGAACAAAACAGCGGAAGAACTGTTGGATCATGCTTTACGGATGAATAAATTTGAGGTCGAAAAAGACAGTCTTGGGGATATTATTATTCTGCCTCGCGAAAATGCGGTATTGATGACCTATTATCGCAACAATATCCAACACCTGTTGATCCTGCCATCTTTGATTTCCAGCATTGTGATGCATCACCGCCGTCTCAGCCGCAGTGAGTTGCTTAGGCAGGTACAACTGATTTATCCTCTGCTTAAGCAAGAACTTTTCATGCGCTATAGCAAGAAAGAGTTGCCTGATGTGGTTAATACATTGATTGATGAACTGGCGCGTCAATGTCTGATTTGTAATAAAGAGCAGGAGATACTGGTACTCAATCCTGCGCGTATCCGTCCATTACAATTACTGGCAGCAGGTATCCGGGAAACATTACAACGCTATGCCATCACGCTTTCTCTATTGAATGCAACTCCCGATATCAGTCGAGGTACATTGGAGAAAGAGAGCCGGATGCTGGCGCAACGTTTATCAGTACTACATGGAATCAATGCGCCGGAATTCTTTGATAAAGCAGTTTTCGCTTGCTCAGTGAATACGCTGCGTGAAGAAGGTTATATCCACAATAGCGGTAATATGGTTACCCTAAGTGCCCATGCTCTTTATCAGGTATTGAGTGAGTTAATGTCTCCAGAGATCCGTCTGACCATTGAGAGTGTCAGCATGCCTCCTGAATACAATGACCAAAAACCAGCAGATGAAAATCAGGAATAACGCTTTGACATTCTGAATAGAATTGTCCTTAAGTGATCATCCTGAAAAAGAGAAGATTAACGGGCGGTGCTAGCGCCCGTTCTCTTAAAAAACATAACTGAAAAGAATACCGAGGAACAAAATAAAACCAACGTAATTATTGTTCATGAATGCCTGAAAACAAGACTCCCGCTGACGGTCAGAAATCAGTTTTTGTTGATAAATGAAGAGCGCTCCTGCCAATAATACTGTCCAGTAATACATTCCCCCTAAATTCACTAGGCAACCAACCGATACGAGAATGATCAGCATAACGAATTGCAAAGTCCCAATGATTAACTTATCAAAGCGCCCAAACAGTACTGCTGTTGATTTCACACCGATTTTCAGGTCATCATCACGATCCACCATTGCATACTGAGTATCATAAATTACAGACCAGATTACGTTCGCCAGAAATAATAACCAACACTGTAATGGTAAGGACTCACTTACTGCCGCGAAAGCCATAGGAATTGACCAGCCATAAGCTGCACCTAATACAACTTGTGGCAAGTTGCTGACCCGTTTAACGAAAGGATAGATCCATGCCAATCCCAACGCGACAAAAGATAAAACAATCGTCATTTTATTCAGTGTCAATACAAGCGCAAAAGAGATCAACACAAGTGTGACAAACAAAATTTTGCATTCTTTTTCGCTAATATCGCCACTGGGCAGCGGACGAAATTTTGTCCGTTCAACATGCCCGTCAAATTTCCTATCAGCGAAATCATTGATACAACATCCTGCCGCCCGCATGAAAAAGATACCCAGAGTGAAAACCAGCAAGATATGTAAATTCGGCATACCTTTTGCTGCTATCCATAATGCCCAATAGGTTGGCCATAATAACAATAATACGCCAATGGGTTTATCGATACGCATTAAACGGCAATAGGCGCGCCATTTATTTCGCGTCATACTAACCTCCAATCTATTTCTCCCTTTTCATATTATTTATTTTATATACAGGTGATTCCGGTAAAAAAACTTCTGTAAGCAGTAGAGGCTTCTTTGATAAACGCAGCAAAGAGCGCCGTGCCCAACGCTGTCCTTGTTGACCTATTTGAATATAATCCCGTGTCAGATTATTGCCACTAAACAGATAGCGCCCAAGTGGAACGGTTCCAACATCCACCAGCTTTTTGTCTGGCCCTGTTAATGTTTCCTCAGGGATTACTGTACGCCCCAATAACCACGGAATATTATCCCCGTATAAGACAATTTCACGTAACCAATACTTTTCACTTACAGGTAAATGCTCACTTTCATCACCAATATCTGCTGTTGTAATGAAACATTCCCGAAATGGTGCAACTGTTACATGATGGCAATATTGTTCAAAACGATGTGTCATTGAACCGACTTCCATCAGCCAGTCTAAAATATTTTTCGGAGTATTGACTTCACCAGCCGAAAACCAGTGAATAGGTGTAGAAGTTAATATTGTGTCATCTGCCATGTCATTTTCCAATTGCGGAGACATCAATTTCTCCGACAGCACAACGAATGGAATGTGAGGATAGCATGTTGCAGGCCAATAAAATAAAAAGTTGATAACAATTTACGGAAATTAAAAAATATCCCCCCGATATAGGGTGTTATTGGGGGGTATAAGATTAAATAAAATAGAAAATCAGATTAACGCCACTTTTTAAAGCGATTAATGAGACCATTTGTAGAACTGTCATGGCTATTCACAACTTCTTCCCCTTGCAATTCAGGCAGAATGCGGTTCGCCAATTGTTTACCCAGTTCTACTCCCCATTGATCGAATGAGAATATATTCAGAATTGCTCCCTGAACAAAGATCTTATGTTCATACATAGCAATTAATGCGCCCAGACTGAATGGTGTAATTTCACGCAATAGAATTGAGTTAGTTGGGCGGTTACCTTCAAACACTTTAAACGGCACAATATTTGCCACATCCTGTGCACTCTTCCCAACGGCAGCAAATTCAGCTTCCACCTGCGCCTGAGTTTTACCAAAAGCCAGCGCTTCAGTTTGTGCGAAAAAGTTAGATAGCAGCTTGCTGTGATGATCAGTAACCGGATTATGACTCATTGCAGGTGCTATAAAATCACAGGGAATAAGTTTCGTACCCTGATGGATAAGCTGGTAGAAGGCATGCTGACCATTTGTACCCGGCTCTCCCCAGATAATCGGCCCGGTCTGATAATTTACCGGATTACCATTGCGGTCAATATATTTACCGTTTGATTCCATATTTCCCTGCTGGAAGTATGCAGCGAAACGGTGCATATATTGATCATAAGGCAGAATCGCTTCAGTTTCTGCGCCAAAAAAATTGTTATACCAGATGCCAATCAGCGCTAACAGAACAGGAATGTTTTGTTCAGGTGCGGTCTGCTCAAAGTGTTTATCCATAGCATGAGCACCACTCAGCAACTGCTCGAAGTTGTCATAACCAATGGAAAGTGCAATGGATAAGCCTATTGCAGACCAGAGGGAATAACGGCCACCAACCCAATCCCAGAATTCAAACATGTTTTGTGTATCAATGCCGAATTTGCTGACTTCCTTCTCATTAGTTGAAAGCGCGGCAAAATGTTTAGCCACATATGCTTCATCACCTGCACTTTGCAGGAACCAGTGACGGGCAGAATGAGCATTAGTCATCGTTTCCTGTGTGGTAAAGGTCTTGGAGGCAATCAGGAATAGCGTGGTTTCTGGAGCCAAAGATTTCAATGTCTCCGCAATATGGGTTCCATCCACATTGGAAACAAAGTGCATATTGAGGTGGTTTTTATAGGCTTTCAGCGCCTCAGTCACCATATATGGGCCGAGATCGGAACCACCAATACCAATGTTTACTACATCAGTAATCGCTTTACCGGTATAGCCTTTCCATTCTCCACCAATGATACGATCACTGAACGATTTCATTTTTTCCAGCACCGCATTCACTTGCGGCATAACATCTTCCCCATCTACGTGAATTGGAGAATTACTGCGGTTACGCAGAGCAATGTGCAGCACAGCACGATCTTCAGTACGGTTAATCTTTTCACCAGAAAACATACTATGGATAGCACCGGATAGATCCGTTTCTTTCGCCAATGCCTGTAATTTTTCCAATGTTTCCGTAGTAATACGGTTTTTGGAGTAATCCACCAGAATCTGATCGTTAAACGTTGCAGAGAATGTCGCAAAACGCGCCTTATCCTGTTCAAACAGATCCCGTAAGTGAACATTCTTCATCTGTTCAAAATGCTGTTGTAATACTTTCCAAGCTTCGGTCTGGCTAGGGTTGATGTTTTTCATGAATGATGCTCTCTATCAACTGTAGATAAACAATAGGAATGCATAGAATTGTAACAAGTTAATGCTGTGATGGATCTCTTTTTCCTTTTACTGACTGATATTGGTCAAAATAAGTCATTATTTCCAGTTCTAATTGCTTATATCCTTCAAATTCGACATCCATTGGACATATAGGCAAAAACGATAATTTCATTCTGATCATGAAAGATATTGATGCTTAATTCTCAAGCATTGACTCAACAAAGCTAACCCGATATTTCTAACCCTCTATTTCTAAACTAACTCTCTATTCCTAAAACAGAAGGCTATCATCCATGAGTGCAGTATCTTCTCCCTACTCGCAGTATGTTGTTGCAAAATTCGGTGGTACCAGTGTGGCAGATTTTGATGCCATGAATAACTGTGCTGATATTATTTTGGCAAACAGAGATGTTCGCGTAGTCGTTTTATCAGCTTCCGCTGGTGTAACTAATTTATTGGTCACATTAGCATCTGGTTGCGATAACGATAAACGGGAGGAGTGCCTGAAGCAGATCCGTGATATTCAATATGCGATTATCACGCGGTTAAATGAAACGGCTGTGCTTAAAGAAGAGATTGAGCATTTACTGGATAATATCACAACGTTGTCAGAAACTGCCTCACTGGCAACATCTAAGGCGTTGACTGACGAGTTAGTCAGTCATGGGGAAGTCATGTCTACACTGCTGTTTACCGAATTATTACGTCAGCGCAACACGGATGTCGAATGGTTTGATATCCGCCGGATAATGCGTACCAATGATCAATTTGGGCAAGCAGAGCCTGACACAAACCAACTCAATATATTAGCGGCAGAACACCTTCAACCTCGCCTGAATAACACAATCGTCATTACACAAGGTTTTATCGGCAGAGAGGAAAAAGGCCGCACAACAACTTTAGGACGTGGGGGTAGTGATTATACCGCTGCCCTGCTTGGCGAAGCACTGGACTTGCGGCGTGTCGATATCTGGACGGATGTCCCAGGGATCTACACAACCGATCCCAGAGTTGCCCTAACAGCCAAACGTATTGATAAAATTGCTTTTGATGAAGCGGCCGAGATGGCGACATTCGGTGCCAAAATTCTCCATCCAGCTACCCTATTGCCAGCCATCCGCAGTGGTATTCCTGTTTTCGTTGGTTCGAGTAAAAAACCGCAGGCTGGCGGTACACTGGTTTGCGACAAAACGAAAAATCCACCTCGCTTTCGGGCATTGGCATTGCGGCGTAAACAAACTTTATTAACCCTGCATAGCCTGAAGATGTTACATGCAAGAGGCTTTCTGGCAGAAGTTTTTACCCTGCTCTCACGTCATAATATTTCGGTGGATTTGATTACCACTTCAGAAGTAAGTGTTGCTTTGACACTGGATACGACAGGTTCCACCAGCACGAATGGCAGTTTGCTGACCAATGCCTTACTGACTGAGCTTTCAACATTATGTCGTGTGGAAGTTGAAGAAGATTTGGCACTGGTAGCAATTATCGGCAATAAACTTTCACAGGCCAAAGGATTAGGAAAAGAGATTTTTGGCCCCCTGGAATCCTTTAATATTCGTATGATCAGCTATGGAGCAAGTAGCCACAATGTTTGTCTGCTCGTGCCCGGCAAAGATGCAGAACAGATAATTCAGACACTTCATCGTAATCTGTTTGAAGATTGAAGTTCAAAGACTGATCAACATATTAGCCATGATCAACATATTAACTATATGATGTAATACAATCTCATCCCGTAATGGGATGAGATAATACCTTCAACGCTCATACTTCCTCTCTCTAAAAGTAATTTTCACCTCCACTCATCGGATGTGTTTTTTTCCTCTTTATCATCCATAATAAGAAAACGAAAACAAATTCCATTTTTTCTACCACAGTCATGCTGTAAGTAGAGGATAATTTAGAGGGAATCTTATGAGCTCCGCCATCGCCAGCAAACGTACCAAGAAAACTAAAATGACAACCGGTAGTACCGCTGTAAGCGGTCAGGTTCAATCCTTAAGCCGAGGCCTGTCCCTTTTGGAATATATTTCTGATTCACAAAGTGGAGTCGCATTAACTGACCTTGCTATTCAGGCTGGCCTTCCCAATTCCACCACTCACCGTCTTTTAACCACATTACAGCAGCATGGTTTTGTTCGTCAGATTGGCGATCTGGGATTGTGGGTAATTGCATCACATGCTTTTGTTGTTGGCAGCAGCTTTCTGCAAAGCCGCAATCTGATGGTATTAGTTCATCCGATTCTACGCCAACTAATGGAAGATTCTGGTGAAACCGTCAATCTTGCTATTTTCAATATTGATGAGTATGAAGCAGTGATTGTTGATCAAGTGCAGTGTAATGCACTAATGCGGATGTCTGCCCCAATTGGCGGCCAATTGCCGATGCACGCTTCCGGGGCAGGTAAAGCGCTCCTTTCCACACTGTCCGAACAAAAGTGCCTACAATTGCTGCATAAAAAAGGATTACACGCCTATACACAACATACTCATATCACAGCAGCCGCGTTGAAAGAAAATCTTGAACAAATCCGTAAGCAGGGTTTTTCATTTGATGATGAAGAACACGCCCTTGGGTTACGCTGTATTGCTGCCTGCATTTATGATGAGCATCACGAGGCTTTTGCTGCTATTTCTATCTCCGGCCCAATATCGCGCATCTCTGATGATCGAGTCACTGAACTTGGTGCTCTTGTTATGCGAGCGGCAAAAGAGGTTAGCCGGGAGTATGGAGGAATTAAGTGAAATTTCGGTTAATTTCACTTTGTTACGACACAGCTAATACCAACCAGATGAGATGGTCATTGAAATCATGAGGTTGTATTCACCAGGTTCTTTTTCCATCCTGATATGTCATCACGTGATGCCTTGAAGCAAGAGCCATGGTTCAGTGACATTTTTATAATTAGGTTTAAATCCCTCATGTCTGATTTGACGAGAGAAACTGCCAATGAATAACTGGAAAACATCTGCAGAAAGCATCCTGACCGATGGCCCTGTCGTCCCTGTCATTGTAATCAATGAAATTGAACATGCTGTACCATTAGCAAAAGCGCTGGTTGCCGGTGGAATACACGTGTTGGAAGTTACCCTAAGAACTGAATGCGCACTGGCAGCTATTCGCCTTATCGCCAAAGAAGTTCCTGAAGCGATTATCGGTGCTGGAACAGTCATTAATCCAAAACAATTGGTAACCGTCACTGAAGCTGGTGCTCAGTTTGCCATTAGTCCGGGATTGACTGATGAGTTGCTAAAAACAGCGTCGACTGGTTCAATTCCTCTTATTCCGGGAATAGCTACAGTCTCTGAATTAATGCTAGGTATGAGCTATGGTTTAAACTGCTTCAAATTCTTTCCGGCAGAAGCGAATGGCGGTGTAAAAGCCCTGAAAGCTATCGCTGGCCCATTCCCACAGGTACGTTTTTGTCCAACTGGCGGTATTTCCCCTGAAAATTATCGTGATTATCTGGCATTAGGTAGTGTTCTATGCATTGGTGGCTCGTGGTTGGTTCCAGGTGATGTATTAGAAAAAGAGGATTATGCCCAGATTACAGAACTAGCACGTACTGCTATTGCAGGCACAAAAGCATAATCTTTTTATCTAAAACTTAATGCGGAAATTTAAGATTAAAAAATTTCCGCATTGAGAAAATATATCATTGTTTATCTAATATTCCCTTGAGTTAATTAATTTTATTATAAGATTACTCAGATAATTTAAAATAAAATCACAACTCATTTAATAAAAAGATTCAATTTCACAATTTAACAAATAGCTTTAGATAATGTCCATGTCCCCGTACCATTACCTCTATTTGATAACAAAGAAGTATAAACTTTATATACAGCACCAGGTTGATCTGCCCGCCAACAGACATCGAGAAAACCGCCATGCGTATGGTTAAAATCATTCAGCAGACGAATAATATTACCTTCACGGACTTTACCATCATGTTTATCAGTTGATTCTGAAAAAATATGCCATATTGCAGTATCAAGGGCATGTACAGGTTTATCCGCAGTATAAACATTATAGAGTTCTGGTGATGGTGCATTCCCACTAACTCTCAGATATCCTCCATTATTTCTATAAAAATTCAATAAAAATACCGTATCACAACTGTAAACTTCCGTGCCTAAACTTTTACCTTCTGCTGATAAAATCTGCCATGAGCCTGAACCACTAACACGATTTGATGAAACAGAAGTGACAACATTATATTTTTCCCCTACTGAAGTCGAGTGTCCATTAACATCAAGATAACTTCCATCAGCATAATTATTCTTAATATGTAAAATATCACCATATAAAATGACTTGAGCCATTATTTCCTCCCTAAATATTTTTATAAATAAATGGTATGATGCTATTAATGGTGAAGATTATAATGATTAAATTATATACTCATACAAACAAACTTAATCTTCTTAAATAGAATCATACCATTTAAAATTGGTAAAAATATAGCTAATCATTTTAAAATAGTATTATGTAATCGCTATTTTTTATCATACAACGATACATTATCTTTATCTGTAGAAATTGTAATACCACTGATTATATTTCTTATTTAGTTTATTTCAGTGCGCTGACTGAATCTCTGTCTATAGCGATAAGCAAAAACATCTTCTATATATCCATTTTTAATACGTTCCTGCAATGCCCGCCAGTAGTCCGCTTTAAATAAGTCGCTGTGGCTTTCTTCAAAATACTTGCGAATACGCTTATCACTACATAAAAAGTGTCGGAACTCCTCAGGAAAAACATCGTTGGGAGCAACGCTGTACCACGGTTCGCTGGCAAGTTCATCTTCAGGATAACGTGACGGAGGTATATCCCGAAAATTCACTTCGGTCATATAGCAGATTTCGTCATAATCGTAGAAAATTACCCGTCCATGACGGGTAACACCAAAGTTCTTAAATAACATATCACCCGGAAAAATATTCGCTGCGGCCAACTGCTTAATCGCATTCCCATATTCCTCTACGACATCTTTCATATGAGTTTCATCCACTTGTTCCATGTATATGTTCAATGGGATCATTTTCCGTTCCATATAAAGATGTTTTATCAAGATCTTGTCACCCAGATCTTCGAATTTCGTGGGGATCTCTTTTTGTAGTTCCTCCATTAATTCCAGGCTGACATGGCGTTTATCAATGACAAAATTCTCAAACTCCTGTGTATCAGCCATTCTTCCGACGCGATCATGCTCTTTTACCAGCCGGTAACACTCCTGAACCCGCTCCTGAGATACCTCTTTCTGTGGCGCAAATTTGTCCTTTATAACCTTAAATACACGGTCAAAGGAAGGAGAAGTGAAGACCAACATCACCATACCTTTCACCCCCGGAGCAATGGTAAATTGCTCTTGAGATGAGTTAATAAACGTCAGATATTCACGGTAATATTCTGTTTTACCGTGTTTTTGGCAACCAATAGCCATATAGAGTTCAGCCGTTGATTTGGTTGGTAAGATTTCACGCAACCACTCCACCATTGCTGCTGGCAAAGGGGCATAAACCATAAAATAAGAGCGGGCAAAACCAAAAACAATGCTGGCATCATCGTGATGAGTCAAACAAGTATCAATAAAAATTCTACCTGATTCATCATGGTGAATAGGCAATAAAAATGGATAAGTCGTTGTACCCATTTTTATTTTTCCTACTAACCAGGCAGCTTTATTACGATAAAATAGTTCGTTAGCAATCTGAAATGTTGCCTGCAATAAGTCATGTCGGGAAAATGTATTCAGTAAGTACTGCGTGATGTAACCAATATCCCGCTCTAAATTTTCCCATTTCAAGCGCAACGGTAAGTCATTTAAGATTGCTTGCAACATGGATTCTAAATTGCCATCAGGAAAAAAATCCCGTGACAATGGCCGCGAAATATGACGAAAGCGACACAGTGGTTGAGAAGAGAAGATAAATAAATTTTCTTGCTTCAAATTGCGGTGTTGAAACAAGCGGCAATAAACTGAGTTAAAAAAACTTTCTGCAATCTCAAAACGAGGATAATCCGGCAGTAAACAGGTATAAACAGCTTTGACCTTAGCAATATACTCTTCGTCATACTGCAATTGCAATGAACCACTGATACATTTCAATTGTTCAACCACTAAACCAACATGGTGGTCATACAGGTTGATACGCTTCTTCATCGCCTGCTGTACTGCATGCCAATCTGCCTGTTCAAAACGCTGTTGTGCGCCAGAAGTGACTTCCAGAAATCGGCCATATTGCGCATCAAATCCCTGCAAAATAGTTTGTGCAACTAAGTGTGCGAAATCTGTTTCCATATTTACCACCTTAATCCGACACGTAAAGGGGAATTCCTTACGGAATCCCCCAAAAGTGATATCAATAGATATATAAACTTAGAACTGCTGTTCTTCTGTTGATCCAGTCAGGGCAGTAACAGAAGATGATCCTCCCTGAATAATCGTAGTGACTTTATCAAAATACCCTGTCCCCACTTCCTGTTGATGTGAAGAGAAAGTATAACCTCGATCAAGTGCTGCAAATTCCCGCTCTTGAACTTTCTCAACATAATGTTTCATTCCTTCGCCGCGAGCATAGTCATATGCCAAATCAAACATGTTGAACCACATGCTATGAATACCAGCCAAAGTGATAAACTGAAATTTATATCCCATCTCAGAAAGTTGTTCCTGGAAGCTGGCAATAGTTTTATCGTCCAAGTTCTTTTTCCAGTTAAAAGATGGAGAGCAGTTATATGCCAGTAATTTTTCTGGATATTCTGCATGAATCGCTTCTGCAAAACGACGGGCAGCCTCAATATCCGGGGTAGAAGTTTCACACCAAACAACATCTGCGTACGGTGCATAGGCCAATCCACGACTGATAGCCTGATCAATACCGGCACGAGTGCAGAAGAAGCCTTCGCAAGTCCGTTCGCCAGTGATGAATTCACTGTCATAAGGATCACAGTCAGATGTCAGTAAGTCAGCAGCATCGGCATCAGTACGGGCAATAAGAAGAGTTGGAACGCCTAATACATCTGCCGCTAAACGAGCGGCTACTAATTTCTGAATGGCTTCTTGAGTCGGCACCAATACCTTGCCGCCCATATGTCCACATTTCTTCACTGCAGCCAACTGATCTTCGAAATGAACTGCGGCAGCACCAGCTTCAATCATTGATTTCATTAATTCAAATGCATTCAGTACACCACCAAATCCAGCTTCTGCATCCGCCACAATCGGCAGAAAATAATCAATGTATTCCATACTCTCAGGGCCAATTTCATTAGCCCATTGGATCTGATCGGCACGACGAAAGCTGTTATTGATACGCTTAATAACATTCGGAACAGAATCAACTGGATAGAGTGATTGATCAGGATACATACTGGCGGCTGTATTGGCATCAGCAGCAACCTGCCAGCCAGAAAGATAAACCGCTTCAATGCCAGCTTTAGCCTGTTGAAGCGCCTGACCACCTGTCAGTGCTCCAAGTGCGTTTACATAACCTTTTTTGGATTTTCCATGCAGCAGCTCCCATAACTTGTCCGCTCCCATTTGCGCCAAAGTATGTTCAGGATTGACTGAACCGCGTAATTTAATAACATCTTCAGCTTTATATGGACGGTTAATCCCTTTCCAGCGTGTTTTTTTCCATTCTTGTTCTAATTGAGTGACTTGTTGTGCTCGAGAAACGGTCATGATGTTTTACTTCCTATTCTTAATTAATTAGATATTAATTTATTAATCGGATATTGTTTTTACATTAATCGAGTAGTTGATAGCCTGGCAGGGTCAGAAAATCGACTAAATCATCTTGTGTGGTGATCTGTTCCATCAGGTCTGAAGCCTCCATAAATCTCCCTTGGTTAAAACGCTCCTCCCCCACTTCTTGTTTAATGACTATCAGTTCTTCTTTCAGCATCTGGCTGAACAATTCTTTTGTTACCTTTTTACCGTTAGCAAGTGACTTTTCATGGTGTATCCATTGCCAAATAGAGGTACGAGAAATTTCCGCAGTAGCTGCATCTTCCATCAAACCATATATCGGTACACAACCATTGCCTGAAACCCATGCCTCTATATACTGAACGGCAACCCGAATATTCGCCCGCATCCCTTCTTCTGTTCTCTCTCCTAAGCTCGGTGCAAGCAGTTGTTCGGCAGTGATTGTTTCATCTTCTTCACGGGAAACCATCAGTTGATTTGGTCGATCACCTAGCTTTGAATTGAATACATCCATAGCAATATCAGCGAGGCCAGGATGTGCGATCCATGTACCATCATGACCATTATTAGCTTCCAGTTCTTTATCAACCCTGACTTTATCTAATACTTTCTGATTCTGTTCAGGATCTTTACTCGGTATAAATGCCGACATTCCCCCCATAGCGAATGCACCGCGCTTATGACAAGTTTTAATTAATAAACGGGAATAAGCATTCAGGAAAGGCTGTGTCATAGTGACAGACTGGCGATCAGGTAAAACGCGATCGGCATGATTCTTTAATGTTTTGATATAACTGAAAATATAATCCCAACGCCCACAATTCAGGCCAACAATATGGTGACGTAAGTGATAGAGAATTTCATCCATTTGGAAAACGGCTGGCAGTGTCTCAATTAAGACTGTAGCTTTTATCGTCCCTTTTGGCAGATTGAAATACTCTTCCGTAAAACTGAAAACATCACTCCACCACTGAGCTTCATGGTAGCTCTGAATTTTAGGCAAATAGAAATAAGGACCGCTCCCTTTTGCCAGCAACTGTTTATGATTCAAGTAAAAATAAAGTGCGAAATCAAATAATCCGCCAGAGATTGGTTCATTCTTATAAATGACGTGTTTTTCTGACAGATGTAATCCCCGGACACGAGCAATCAAAACAGCGGGATCAGATTTCAATTGATAACGTTTTCCCTGTTCATTGGTATATGAAATTGTCCTATTAACCGCATCCCGCAAGTTAATTTGCCCATCAATAATCTTATCCCATGTTGGTGCCAGAGAATCTTCAAAATCTGCCATAAACACCTTAACATTGGCATTCAAAGCATTGATGACCATTTTTCGTTCTACAGGACCTGTGATCTCCACTCGACGATCTTTAAGATCATCGGGAATACTCTGAATCTTCCAGTCGCCATTTCTAATGGAAATGGTTTCCGAAATGAAATCCGGAAGCGCACCATCATCTATTTTCTTCTGCCAATTCACACGATCTTCTAATAATCTTCTACGTCTGTCAGAAAATCTGACAACCAAACCCTCCAAAAATTGAACAGATTCAGTTGTTAATACCTGTTTTTCAGCTTCAGAGAAAGATTTTATAAAAGTTAATTCAGTTTCTAACACTTGCTGTGCCATTCCCGATTCCTCACTTTAAAATACTCACTCAGATAAGAGTAATCAATATAAAAAATAAATCAAAAACCATTTCCATTATTTAAAATAAATAATTTAACCATATTAAAATCAAAAAGTTACATAAGGAATAACAAAAGAAAAACAGGGAATTGCATTCCAAAATAGCTTATACAATGTTGTTAAGCTTTTGTTATATATAAGAAATGGAAAAATGGAGAGCGGCTGACAAAAAAACAGAAAATTAAAAAAATGAGAAATGACTCGCTTCAGTCAGTTCTCATTTTTCACCATTTTAAACTAATTTAATCTAAGGAAGGATTCATATAAGACAGATCATACGGCGTGATCTGATATACACAGTAATTAAGCCAGTTTGAAAATAATAAATGACCGTGACTACGCCACGTTGCAACAGGTTTATTTCTTGGATCATTATTCGGAAAATAATTGGCTGGTAATGCAGGCGCTAACCCAGCAATTTGATCACGTTGATATTCTGCGGCTAATGTTCCAACATCATATTCTGGATGTCCTGTTACAAATACTAACCTTTTATCTTTACTGGCAAACAAATAAACACCAGCTTCCTCTGAGTTAGCCAAAATATCTAAATCTGTATGTTCACGAATAACTGATTCTGGAAAATCAGCAAAACGTGAATGGGGTGCCCAAAATGATTCATCAAACCCTCTGGTCAATAACGCAAAAGGATCCAGAATTGTATGAGAATAAACACCTGATAGTTTAGTTGTTCGGGTATATTTGGGGAGGTTATAAAGGATATTTAACGCAGCCTGAACAGCCCAACAAACGAAAAGTGTTGAAGTCACATGACTTTTAGCCCAATTGATAATTTTTTCAATTTCTTGCCAATAAGTCACATCTTCAAATTTTACTAACCCCAAAGGGGCACCTGTTACAATCAAACCATCAAAATTTTGGTCTTTTATGGATTCAAAATCACAATAAAAATTATCCAAATGTTCTGCTGGCGTATTTTTACATCGGTAACTGTTTATTCGCAGCAATTGAATATCAATCTGTAACGGTGAATTGGACAATAGCCTGATAAACTGATTCTCCGTTTCTATCTTTTTTGGCATAAGATTTAGCAACAATACCTTTAGGGGGCGAATATCCTGAACATTCGCCCTTGTTGATGTCATGACAAAGATATTTTCATTGCGAAGAAAATTAACTGCTGGCAGTTCATCTGGTACACGAATTGGCATTGTATGAACCTCAATTATTCCACATATATTTAGCCTTCTAGATAGCTAAATCTAACCTAAAGGTAGGGATAATGTCGAGTTCTTGTACGCAAATTGAAATTATTTCATTCTATGAAATAAGAAAAAGCAATAAAAAAATCAAACGCAAAAAAGCCATCCGGTAAAGGATGGCTTCTCTGTCAAATAAATGTCTGGCAGTGCC
>NZ_JBFPEZ010000062.1:0-85831 GCF_040838225.1 Xenorhabdus sp. SGI246 | reverse complement strand
TTCATGACGACACTATCTAAAGCAGAATTAAAGCCAGAGTAAAACTACCCTATCATATAAACAGTGGCAAAATACTGACCAACACCGGGAAGCACAAACGTCAGGGCGCAACGGTATATTTGCAGATTATCGATTAAGCGTTACAGCCATTATTCGTCACTATGGAATGCATGAACGGAAGGAAAACTAAAAGAAGTTTAAAAAGTATTTTGGTTGTTATCTATTGGGAGATAAACTCCCGTCATCTCCCAATAAATAACTATTTTTAGGTAATTAGGCTGATTAAAGGACATAGCAGAGATTAGTATGTCGCGAATGAGCACCCAATAAATCGGCCAAAGAACATCCAATACCAATATCCCATTGAAAATCCTGCAACCAGTACATAACTGATCGATTTTAACTTACACAGTGAAAATGCTTTGATACCTTTCACTGTAAATACCAACATAAATGGCAATAGAAAAAAAAGACATAATGGTGCTGTCAATATCCTGTCATCATTGATAACAAAAGAACCGACCACATCACAAACGGTATTGATCCCTTCTTCCCCGATCGTCCACTCAAAATCAACTGTTGACAAACATCCTATCAATATAGTACTGAACAAAATAAAGGTGATACAGGCGAGTATATTTATAATTTTCATGCTCATTTATTTTTCTCATCTATTTATAAGGCATAAGACGAGATTTAATCCTTTCTTAAGCTCATTAAATTAAATCTGAAACGTTTATATCAAAAAACTTAATACGGCATTCTCTCGGCCTGCCAAAGATCAGATCTTGATCACAAGATAAGATAATATGATGAATAGAAAAACCAGGATTTGTCGGAGGCGAAAAATTCAATACACCCTAAGAGGTATAATAAATTCAGGCTATTAATAACAATACGTGATAAAAAATACGTAATAAAAATACAGAGGAAAGGAATAAGCCCTTATCCGTTTAATTAACAAACAGATAAGAGCCAGGGTCTGAAAGTCACAAGCTCACATTAGACTTAATTATCGATACATCTCAAACAGAGACATTCCTTTTAAGTCTGTGAACGCTTTAAAAGAAGCCTGCAAAGCAACCTGTTGTTGGAAATAGCTGGAAATAGTCGCAGTCCAATCCACATCGACCAATTCCCCAGAGCGAACTTTATTGGCAATACTACGTTCACTACCCAAAGAATCCAGTTGATCCAATTCCTGAAGTTGTAATCCAAGTACGGCTTCCACAGAAGAGAAGTTATTCTGGCTGTTACGGATCCCACGGTTAGCTTTATTCATCAACTCATTAGCTTCGTTTTTCTGCTCTTCAGTCGCCAAACTGTATGGCGTTCTCAACGCTTTGATTGCCATATCAATGGAGGCAAAAACATCAGATTCACTCGACCTGCCATCAGGCTCTTTAACCGGGCTGGATGTCTCTGATAAAAAAACCTGTCGTCCGGTATGAGCAAATACCATTGTGCGGTTATCATCCACTTTCTGGGTGATTGCTTTGTCACCTCCGACGTAACTGACTTTGCCATCTTTATCTGCTACAAAAGGAGGCTTATCCGTTTTATAACCAGCAAAAATATAACGGCCATTACCATCAGTTTTATTGCCGAGATTCAACAGAGCTTGTTTAAAACCTTCCAATTGCTGCGCATAGGATTCGCGATCTTGATCACTCTGTTCATCCGCAGCCGCAACTAAAGTCTCAAACACGTTAGATATCACCTTAACGGCATCAGAAGTAATGCTCAATTGGGATGACATGGCATTTTTGGCAAAAATACGGGCAGTCATAAACTGCTGGTTTTTCGATTCAGATTGAGAAACCATGATGTTTTGTGATGCAGCCAAAGGATCATCGGATGGATTAATGACCCGGCGGCCGCTGGACAGTTGTTCACCATATTTCATCCACTTGGATTGAGCACCAAAAATTCCATTCATTTTTTGGCTGTATAATAGATTCGTACTTACACGCACAATATCATTTCCTTTTTGTTACCAGCGACTAGCGACTAGCAAGAATAGTTACTATCAAAAACAGTGATCAGCGAATGCCCAAAATAGCATCAAACAAAGTTGTCGCCGTCTGGATCACACGGGCGTTTGCCAGATAGTACTGCTGCATACGTTGCAGTTCGCCGTATTCTTCGTCCATATTAACGCCGGAAATGGATTCACGGGTCGATTTCCATTTATCAACGATGTGGCCTTGTCTTTCAACGCTGATAGTTGCGCTATTAGCTTTGCTGCCCACGGTACTTACCAGTGAGGCGTATGCTCCGGCAAAGGAAGCCTTGCCATCCACCAAACGTTTATCCTGTAATTCAAGGAATTTCTTCGCGTTGCGGTTATCACTTTGACCAGCCTTGTTGTCTCCCGCTGCCGCCAATTGGGATGAATCCTTAAGATTCAATTCTAACGTAGCCACGACGTTACTGACCGTTTTCAGTGTGTATTTATCGTGATCCTGTACGCGAGTAGCATCAATTTCTACTTTCAGCCCATCAAATTCCAGTGTATTGCCGTTTTTGGTCACAGCAACCCTTTCGCGATCAGAAAGACGTTGTACTTTCCAATCTCCACTTTCATATTTGAGAGTGTAATCACTGGCTTTCACTTTGGTGGTATCGCTATATTCCACCTTGATGTCAGCCGTACCTTTGTTATCACTGTTAGAAACAACATCCGGTTTGCTAAAGTTGAAGAAATCAATGCCCGCTTTACCTTTCAGGTCAAAGCCAGCATGTTGTACCTGGTTAAATTGGTCAGCCATGACCAGTGCCAGTTGGTTTAGTTCATTACGGGTTGAATCGATAACTTCGCTGCGCACGCGCAATGCGCCGCCCAACTTACCACCTGAAATGAAACGCTCATCAATTTCTCTCGTACCCACAGTGCCATTGTTATAACCTAGCGTAATACGGCTACTGTCAGTACTGGATGGAATAGCTTCCATCCGGTAGGATTTACCCCCCGATACCAGTGAAATACCACCACCGAATGAGACGTTATAAACTCCACCATCCTGTTGAGTGACACTCACTTCCACCAGATCATTTAATTTACTTACCGCCAGATCTCGTTTATCCAGCAATGCCAACGGTTCACCTGTACCCACACCACGCATACGGGTGATTTCATTATTCAGTTTGGCAATTTCTTCTGAGTATTTGTTGATTTCTATAACATTTTTCTCAATCTGAGCATTGATGCTGCTATCAACCTGACGCAAAAATTCGTCCGCTTCTTTAAATCGGCTGACTAAACCTTCCGCTTTGCCTAACACCGTGGTTCTTGCCGCGCTGTCTTCTGCATTGCTTTCAACCGTCCCCAGGCTTTTGAAAAAGTCTTCAATGGAATTCGATAAGCTAATGTCTTTATCTGCTAACAAGTTGTTGATTTTGGTAATCTGCTCTTTATAAGCCTTTAAGGCAGATTGTTTGGTTTGCGCAGAGTTGTATTGCTGATTGATAAACTCGCTATATTCACGGTTAATGGTAGTCACCGTCACACCGTTACCCACAAAACCAGCGGGTGACATAGCCCCACTATTTTGTGTCATTACGGTGGTCTGTCGGTTATAACCTTCGTTTCTGGAGTTAGCAATGTTATTACCCACTACACTCATTGCCACCTGTGCGGCAGTAATACCACTCATGGCAGTATTCATAAGACTGTTGGACATTGTAGATCCTTTTACGTTTTCGTTATGCCTCCATCATGGGAGGCCAACTGCTGTCGTTATCGGTATATACCCAATGGATTTCAAGAGGCAACTTGAAAGACGAAAGGGATAAATTATCTGTAAAAGTTATCGGCAGGATATTCTGATCCTTGAACAAAAATGACTTGGACTGTTCGGTCAGAACAAGTTATCGAAATCATAGTCATAGGCTTTTACCATCTGATGGCCGCTACGCTTTAATTGCTGGATCAGTGTTACCAGTTTCTCGGCATAACCAGGGTCTGTGGCATACCCTGCATCTTGCAAGGAGTATGCTCCCTGTTCTGCGGTCGTTGACCGGGCGACTTTGGCATAGCGCGGGTTTTCCGCCAGGAATTTGACGTAATCCGTGACAGCTTCCAGATAAGAGTCATAAACCCGGAAACTGTCACGTATTATCTTCGGTTCACCCTCAATGTATTCGGTTGTCGTGATTTGAGTGACAGGTCCTTGCCAGCTTTTGCCTGCTTTGATGCCAAACAGGTTATGACTCGGCTTACCCTCTTCGGTCAGAATTTCCCGTTGCCCCCAACCAGATTCCAGTGCGGCTTGTGCGATGATCAGTAAATGGGGGATACCACTTTGCTGACTGGCTATCTGCGCAGGCACAGAAAGCATAGAAACAAAGCTGGCACTGTTTATTGGCAAAGACCTGGTTATTGGCAGAGTTTTCGACTGTACTGCACGATTGGGTGATTTAACAGGTATTGTCCGACGTAGAAACTGTTCCAAAGCCTGTTTTGGCAGGGTATGCAGGATTTCATTATCCAATGACATCGGTACAGTTCCGGCCAGTTCGCTGGGAGCGCTGTTAGCATTAGAAATAGTAGTATTAGGAACAGTAGTATTAGGAATAGCGTTGGAAAACTGTTTGACGATCATATCAGCAAATCCCAGTCCTTTTTGAGAAAGATCCTGGGTAATCTGCTGATCGTACATCGAAGTATAAAAACGCGTCTGATCACTACTCAATATGCCATCCTGTGGCAATGAGGAACGCATACTTTTCAGCATCATCTGAACAAATACGCCTTCCAGTTGTTGGGCTACCTGCCGTAGCCCCTGTTGTGGATCCTGTGATAATTTGGCTTTTAGTGAATGGAGTGAATTCACATCGTAAGCAACATTCGGCATCGTCAGAAAATCATTCATCAGATAATCTCCAACTTCGCCCGCAAGCAACCTGCACTTTCCATCGCCTGCAAAATAGACATTAAGTCTGTCGGTGTTGCTCCCAAAGCGTTCAACGCACGAATAACCTGAGTCAGGTTTGCACTGGCATTAACTTTCTGTAACACACCGCCTTGCTCCTGAATACCAACCCCGGTATTGCGGGTCACAACCGTATTTCCCCCTGCCAGTGGTGTATTTGGCTGATTGACTACCGTCTGACGCTCAACAATCACAGACAGGCTGCCATGAGCAATCGCACAGCTATCCAATGTGACATTGCGGTTCATCACCACCGATCCTGTACGGGAGTTGAAAATCACTTTGGCGTCGCCAGCATCGACACGAATATTCAGGTTCTGAACCTGTGACAAGAATTTCACCTGTTCGCTGTTCTCTATCGGCAAACGTAACTGTACCGTGCGGGAGTCCAGCGCTGTTGCTGTACCTACCCCTTTCAGGCGGTTGACAGCATCACTGATTTGCTGAGCCAGACTAAAATCATCTTCATTCAATTGCAGATTCAGAATACCTTTCTGACCAAATTTCGTTGGCAACTCCCGCTCAATAACAGCACCATGGGAAATTCGTCCGCCGGCAAGTTGATTGATTTTAAGACTATTGCCACCTGCGCTCACTCCCGCACCACCAACCAGAATATTGCCTTGCGCCAGTGCATATACCTGATTATCAACACCTTTCAATGGAGTCATCAGCAATGTACCGCCACGCAGACTCTTGGCATTACCCAGTGAAGAAACGACCACGTCAATGCTTTGCCCTGAACGCGCAAATGGTGGCAGCTTGGCTGTCACCATAACGGCAGCAACGTTCTTAAGTTGCATATTTGTACCGGGCGGCACAGTGATCCCCAACTGTGACAACATATTACTTAAACTTTGGGTGGTGAAAGGCGTTTGCATGGTCTGGTCACCCGTGCCATCCAGCCCAACGACTAAACCATAACCAATCAGCGCGTTATCCCTGACCCCCTCAATGGTCGTCAAATCACGAATGCGTTCAGCAAAAGCACTGGTCGGCATGAACGTGTTGAACAATACCAGCAAAAACGTAAAAAGGCTGGCGACTAATTTTTTCATCCTGACCATCCTCTTTTAAAACGGTGAGATATTCATAAAGAAACGCTGTAACCATCCCATGTGCTGCGCTTCATTGATATAACCATCGCCAACATACTCAATGCGGGCATCTGCAACCTGATTAGAACTGACTGTATTGTTGCCAGTGATGGTGCGCGGGTTCACAACGCCAGAGAAGCGGATAAATTCTGTTCCCTGATTGATAGCAATCTGTTTTTCCCCGACAACATGCAGGTTACCGTTTGCCAACAATTGATCCACGGTCACCGTAATTGTGCCCCTGAAAGTATTATTCGCATTCGCCCCGCCTTTACCGCCAAACTCATTATTACCTTCCATGCCCAAATCAGTTTTATCACCACCAATCAATCCCTGTAAAAAACGGGGAGTCAGGGTAGCAGCGAAACTGGTTTTACCATTACGGCTGGCATTCGCTGAGGAGTTTTTGCTGGCACTGACATTTTCTTGCAGGATAATCGTCAGCGTATCACCGATATTGCGTGGACGACGGTCTTCAAACAGTGGCTGATAACCGTAATAGACTGGCTGGACAGTCTGAAAAATAGAACCATTCGGCACCGGGGCAGGTGTTTCAGCGGGTTTGGCAGTTGTCACCCCTTTCACCAGTGGTTTGTGCGGCATATAAGCACAGCCCCCTAATGTCAGTACCGACAATGCGATTACCGCCACAGTTCTGCTGATATGCCGCTTATTCCCCTGGTTTTTCCGTAAACCGGCAAAGCTATAAGCGACATATTTTTCAGCCTGTTTTTCAGCATAGCTTTCAGCAACGGGCATTGTATCCATCTTCGATGCTCTTAAGTTTATCGTAGAAATCGTGGGGAATTTATTCCCCACTGATTAATGACTAGGTTATAACTGAGTCAGTTTTTGCAGCATCTGATCTGAAGTCGATACTGCTTTACTGTTAATTTCGTAGGCTCGTTGAACCTGAATCATACTGACCAGTTCTTCTGCCACATTGACGTTAGAGGTTTCAACATACCCCTGATTGAGCAATCCGGCACCATTGATGCCCGGTGCATTTTCTACCGGAACACCGGAACTGTTAGTTTCCAGATACAAGTTCTCACCGATGCTTTCCAGACCTCTTTCATTGATAAAGGTAGCCAGTGTCAGTTGTCCAACCTGCTGCGGCGCGTTTTGCCCCTGCACATTTACGCTAACGATACCATCACGGGCAATGTTTATTTTAGTGGCATTGTCTGGAATGATGATGGCAGGCACGACCTGAAATCCCCCGGCAGTCACTAATTGACCGTTCTGATCCACCTGAAATGAACCATCACGGGTATAGCCAGTTGTGCCATCAGGCAACTGAATCTGGAAAAAACCCTGCCCCTTGATTGCCACATCTTCACTATTACTAGTCTGTGCCAGGTTACCCTGACTGTGCAATCGCTCAGTCGCTACCGGACGAACGCCTGTACCAATCTGTAAACCGGATGGCAGGTTAGTCTGTTCAGATGACATCGCGCCAGGCTGGCGTTCAGTTTGATAAAGTAAATCTTCAAACACCGCACGCTGACGTTTAAAACCATTAGTGCTGACGTTTGCCAGGTTGTTGGCAATTACATCCATATTGGTTTGCTGAGCATCCAGCCCAGTCTTGGCAATCCATAAAGATCGGATCATGAATTTATCCCCCCCGATTAGCTCATAGCAAGAAGCTGGTTAGCCCGCTGAGCATTTTCATCAGAACTGTGTATGACTTTCATTTGCATCTCAAAACGACGCGCGTTGGCGATCATGTTCACCATGCTTTCCACTGGGTTAACATTGCTGCCTTCCAGTACACCCGGCATGATTTTCACTTCAGTGCTTGTCGCCAGTTCATCACCTTGTTGTTCCCGCGCCTGTGGCGTTAAATGGAACAAACCATCATCACCGCGCACCACTTGGTTGGCTTCCGGTTTGACGATTTTCAGCTTGCCAATCTGCCCCAATAAAGTGGGTGGATCGCTGGCAATCAGGGCAGAGATGGCACCGTCTGTCGCAATGGTCAGTTCAGCCTGCGGCGGAACATCAATCGGCCCGTTTTCGCCCATCAACATACGCCCCTGTACCATCAGTTGCCCTTCTGGTGAAATCTGGATGCTGCCGTTGCGGGTATAGGCTTCTGTCCCGTCTTCAAGCTGGACAGCCAAATAGCCACCTTGTCCGACCGCCACATCTAACGGACGAGAAGTGTAATTCATGGGGCCTTGACGGCTATCCATGCCGGGGGTAGAGGCAACGGTCAATGTACGCGTTGGCAGGGTTTCACCTTCAATCGGTACAGCTCGTAATGCAGCAAGCTGGGCCTTGAAGCCTGGTGTTGACGCATTCGCCAGATTGTTGGCTGTGACAGCCTGGTGCTCCAGCGTTTGGCGTGCAGCGCCCATAGCGGTATAAATGACGTGATCCATAAAGCTATCCGCCTGAGCCTATTAACGCATACTGACCAGCGTTTGCAGAATTTGGTCCTGCGTTTTGATGGTCTGGGCATTAGATTGGTAGTTACGCTGGGCGACAATCATGCTGACCAGCTCCTGGCTCATATCAACGTTTGATGATTCCAGCGCACTGCTAATCAGTTTGCCGAAGTTACCGGAACCCGCAATACCCACTACCGGACTACCGGATGCACCGGATTCTACCCAAACGTTATCGCCTTGCGCGGCTAAGCCTTCAGGATTAGAAAAGTTTGCCAGTATTACCTGACCTAATACTTGTTTCTGGTTGTTGGAATAGGTAGCGTAAATCTTGCCGTCATTATCCACACGGTAATCAATGAAACTACCCGCAGCATAGCCATTTTGTGTTGGATTAGAGGTAAAATCTTGTGCAATGTTCTGCTGTTTACTCCCCGAAAAATCGATAGTGATTGGCGCAGCAATTGAACCATTCAAAGATTCTACATTGAATGTAAATGTATTATTGATGCCGGCCATTTGGCCATTACCGTCAAATGCCACATCACCCAATTTATGAGCGGCAGAGCCTGCGACAGAAATATCCTTAGCATGAAACTCCCACTTATTGTTGGCTGTTTTCACGAAGAATATATTGAGGTCATGTTGATTCCCTAAACTGTCATAGACTTGCAGAGTTGTGCTGTAGTTAAAGCTATCTTTATTATTCGGATCAAAGGGATTTTTTACTTGATCAATCGCTGGGTGCATTGAATTTAGGGTAGCTTTCAACTTAACTTCTGTACTCGCTTTCGCATTCAACATATCCGTTGGAATTGAAAGTGGTACTACAGCTCCGCCTTCCTGAATTTCTCCGTTTACCGCCGGATAACCCGTCAACTTCATGCCCTGCATATTGATCAGATTACGCTCTTTGTCCATTTGGAACTGACCGTTACGGGAATAGAAAATATTACCGCTGAGATCCTGCATGCGGAAAAAACCGCCCTGGGTAATTGCCATATCCAACTGGCGATTAGTCTTAGTGGTTGATCCATCTTTAAAGTTCTGAAACATACCAGAAACCTTAACACCCAAACCCACGTCTGAACCACTGAAAACATCCGCAAACGCGGCGGAGCTAGATTTAAAGCCAAATGTCGCTGAGTTTGAGATGTTATTACCAATAACATCCAGATTACTCGCGGCGGCATTCAAGCCACTAACCGCTTGTGAAAAAGACATATGTCCTCCGTTTAATTAAAGAATCTGACGAACTTTATCCATGGTTACCGTACCCGCCAGCCCTAAATCTAATTTAGTGCCGTCTTCACCCCGTGTGACGCTGTTTACCACACCTTGTGTCAGCGGGAATGTCACTATCGCTTGATCTTGATAGCTTGCAGAAACAGTAAAGCTATATGCACCGTCTGCAACGTCCTTGTCATCCGCGTCTTTACCATCCCATTTATGGCTATGAACACCTGTATTTAACTCACCGATATCCCATTCCCGGACTACCGCACCACTCTTATCTTTGATGGTTACTTTGACACTGTCGGCAGGTCGGCTCAGTTCAAAGCCAAGTGCACTGATTTCTTTCTTTTCTTTGGAACCTACTAAAATTTTATCCCCTGGGATCATCACTTTACGACCAATCAACATGGTCGTTTGCATTGCCTGATTACCTTCCATTTGTCCAACAATGGCACCCAACGATTTATTGAGTTTTTCAATGCCTTCAACAGTACTGATCTGCGCAAACTGCGTAGCCATTTCATTGTTTTGCATTGGATTGGTTGGGTCCTGATTTTTGAGCTGTGCAACTAGTAAATTCAGGAAGTTATCTTTGATATCACCACTTTTCTGTGGCTGTGTTTTGGTGATGTTGGCTAATTCACCAACCGTTGAATTATCCAAAGAGTCATTGATTGAAGCGGTAACTGCCATAATGGAATTCCTGTTACTGACCCAGAGTCAGGGTTTTCAGCATGATGGACTTAGTGGTATTGAGAACTTCAATATTTGCCTGATAACTGCGGGAAGCAGAGATGGTATTGACCATTTCCCCGACGACATCCACATTTGGCATACGCACATAACCTTTTTCATCTGCTAACGGGTTACCCGGCTGATATTCAAGACGAAAAGGTGTGGGATCATCCACCACTTCGCTAACGCGAACGCCGCCAACCTCTTGGCCTGCGGGGGCGGCAACACGGAAGACCACTTGTTTGGCACGGTATGGCTCACCATCCGGCCCCGCAACACTGTCGGCATTCGCCATATTACTGGCGCTGACGTTCAGCCGCTGAGACTGAGCAGAAAGCGCGGAGCCGGCAATATCAAAAATACTGAGTAGAGACATTCCCATTATCCTTGTGACTGTAGAACTGACATCATGCTTTTGATCTGAGCATTCGTCATGGTAAGTTCGGCCTGATATTTCAGACTGTTATCTGCGAAATTGCTGCGTTCCATATCCATGTCAACGGTATTTCCATCCATCGACGTCTGGTGAGGCACCCGATACAACAGATCCATCTCCAGACGTTTCTGAGGCTGAATGGGAATATGTCGATGGGAAGTCAGAGTCAGCCCAATTCCATTCCCCGTCACACGACCATGTTCCATCACCTTTCTTAATTGGGCGGCAAAATCGATATCGCGAGCCTGATAGCCAGGGGTATCCGCATTGGCAATGTTTGCCGACAGAATTTCCTGCCGCTGGTTGCGGAGTACCAGGGCTTCTTGTCGAAAATGAAAGGCGGTATCTAATTTATCGAGCATATTCCTCCCTCGCCTGTTTTATAGCCAGCTTTATAGGCCAGTTTAGGGTAAGTCCCGCAGAACCAAGCCCCGTAACGCATTAAGAGCGCTAACAGCATAAACTCAGAAGAAAAAGCCGATTCGAAGAATAGACACAAATTGATTTGCTATTTATCCCATTAACTAATAATCAAGCGCGTTACACTATTAACCTCCAGCAGATACTGAATATTTTTGGCATCATGGTTTACCTCACTGGTGTCAGGTAATAGCGCGTAAGGTAAGAGTAAGAGAGATAAAAATGATTAAAATGCCTGCATTAAAATTTATCGGCTTGCTTACCTTTTTTCTCAACCTGTTTTTTGGTGGTTCTTTGGCATGGGGGAATGATTTACCTCGTTCAATTAATGATTATTTCAAGCAGATTCATCACGGCACGAACTATAAAGTTTCCGTAGACATCAAAACACCGGAACAACAATGGCCAACTTGTGAATCTCCTGAAATACATCCACCAATGGGCAATAAAAATTGGGGAAATATTTCGCTGCCGGTTAACTGTGGTCAGCAACGTCGTTTTATGCAAATCTACGTCAGTGTTATCGGTCCATACTTAGTTTCAAATCGTGCAATTCAACGTAATTCGGTACTGAGAGAAAAAGATTTTCAGGTCAAAACAGGCGCTTTAGACAAATTGCCAAACGATATCATTCATAACAAAAAGGTTACACTTAATGGTATTGCCATTCGCAACATACCTGCCGGGCAATTCATCACACGTAATATGCTCCGGCGTCCATGGGTGATTAAAGCCGGACAAAATGTTGTCATCACCGTAGATGGGCAAAATTTCCGGGTAAATTATGAAGGAAAAGCAATTAACAATGCTGCAAGTTTTGATAATATCCGTGTCCGCTTGGTTTCCGGACAGGTTATTACCGGAGAAGCTCAGGAAAATGGTAGTGTAAAAATGATGTTATGAATGGCTAAAGTTTTATGTTTCTACGCCGATATAACCATCAGACCATGATTTACAGGCATGCCAGCGGTATATCGCCTGCTACCTCTACCCAATAGAGTTAAGACAAATAAATAATGCCTGATTAAAGGATTACGATTATGAGTATTGAACGCACTCAACCTCTACTGGCTATTGCTGCTTTACAGCAACGCAATGCCAATGAAACTGCCCAGAGCACTCGCAAGATTGTGGCTGTTGCAGAAAAAAGCGCCGATACGCAAGTTAGACTGAGTGAGGCGCAGAAAAAACTGGTTCAGCCAAGTAGTCAAGATATTAATATCCAGAAAGTACAACAACTGAAAGAAGCGATTGCAAAGGGAACCTTGACCATGGACAGCGGTAAAATTGCTGATGCCCTGCTCAGAGAAGCCCTTGAAAACTGATTACTTAAAACGTATTACCTTAATAACAAGGAATATAAGCAATAAACCAGCAAAATCGTAAAGGCCATAAATGGAAGAACTTCAACTCTTGCTTGAACAGCAAAGTGCACGCTTACATTCGCTTTCGACAACGATAGCAGAAGAACAACGTATCCTGAGCGAAGGCTTTATTGAAGCGAATCAATTACATCGTGTCACAGAGCAAAAAACATTTTTGCTTTCGGCACTCGATCATGCTGAAAGAAAGCGCCAGCAATTAAATGAAACGCTGAAAGTGAATGCACCTTATGCTGACCATGAAATATTGGCTGTGTTGTGGGATCAAATCAGTCAATCGGTTGAACGAATTCGTAATTTAAATGCGCATAATGGATTTTTGTTGGATCAACATATTGAGTTAAATAGTCAGGCAATGGCTTTTTTGAAAAGCCATCACAGCCCTTCTCTTTATGGTGCTGATGGTCAGGCCCGTCATAATTCTGCTTTATCGGGCCATAAGATCAGTGTTTGATTATTCTCATGCTGCTTAAGCAGCAATCTTTACAGACCTCTTGGTATATCCGTAATAATAAGAGGTCTGTTTCTGTGTTGTTGTATTAAAACCCTATCTTTTTCAAAATCCCCTTATTTTTTAAAAGCCATAGAAATGCATGACCGAATTACAGGATATTATCTGAACATATATCACTATCAGTAAATTGGAAACATGCCCCTCAAATAAGATTTGGTTATAAAACCTGTTAATAATAATCAAAGAAATTACAATTATCATAATAACGAAAATTATCTATCCGTGATCCGACAATAACAAAGGTAAGATGAGAAAATTATTCGAGATAAAAGTAACAAACCCCGTTATTTTCAACGAGGTTTGTCAGAAACTTAAATCTATAGTTTTAACGAGAAGACTTTAATTCACGAAGCGATTTTAAATAATAAGGCTTTCCGGGATTATACAACGGCCCCATATCAATCGTTTCATGGTTAGATTTGGCAACATATCCCATGCCTTCTCTGGCTGCATTCGCTAACAGCCCGCAATCCTGATCGCCAGACCAGGAAAAAATCCCTCCTAATTGATGTTTGCTGACGTATTCTCCTTTTTGTTTCACTGTACGCGGCGTGTCCAATGAAATAAAATGCCCCTGCTTTTCACTGAACAAGAAATCGGCATCCGCGTTAGTGTCCGTCATCAATACAAATCCATTCTTTCCGGTGCTGAGTGTGTGTTCATTATCCAGGTAATTATTGACGATATCGAAAAATTCCGGTGCCCCCTTTTCCATTGTTCCTAACGCATCAGCAGGCATATCGTACCGGCGTGTTTCAAGATTGGCTCCTTTCCCTGCACGCCCATAGTTGGCATAACCTAAATTAATCCTGTTCAAGGGAATGCCCAATTCTTGATGCAGATATTGAATCGCTGCCTCGGCGGAAAGATCATATTCTCCGTTAGGATCAGGATCGTTGGGGGAATAAAGATTAGTGTGGTGACCAATATAACTCGCCCATCCTGTACCAAAAAAGTCGTAACTCATCAGGAAAATGTTGTCCAAGCCATTTTTCACTAGTTCAGCAATATTGGATTTCTCCAATTTTGCTTTTACCCCGCTACAGGCAATGGAAATTTCCTTACTGCCTATACCAAACCGATTATCCAGTGCTGTTCGTAACTCTTTAACCAAAAGGGCATAATTTTTACCATCATCTTCACTAATGTGGTTGTGTTCATCCCCCGCAGCCCCCGGATATTCCCAGTCAATATCCACACAACTGAACATCGGGAAACGCTCAAAAAAATCGACAACGCTACCAATGAAAACACTACGCTGATTTTCATCAGCCGCCATCACGGAGAAATAACTCGACAAGCTCCAGCCACCAATACTGAATGCCAGCTCCAGTTTATGGCCAGCCGCACGTGCACGCTTTTGGAGTTCCCGCAATCCCCCCAATAAACCAGCCGCTTTACTCTGGTTGTAATAGGGCAAAAACGTTCCTGGGTTAATTGCCGTGTTCTGACTTGTTTCTGGCAATCCCACGTTACGCGCTGTTCCTAGATCACCGTAAGGATCCAGTGGCACAATGTGACCTTCACTGATTTTCTGGTCAGTCTGGGAATTCCAGCCAGCCCATACTTCGTTCACTTTGTCTTTCTTAACACCAACATCACCACAAACACCTAAGAAACTGAAAATCAATTTGTCATAAGTGGTTGGATCAATGGTCGCTAAGTCAAATCCCCTGCCCCACTGGTTTGGATCTTTACTCTCTTCATCATCTTTATCAAGACGAACATCATATTGGGACCAATCTGTAATATAAGCAGAAAGTTTGGGCTTTGTCAGATCGCTTTCATACTGGTTATACATGGGCTTACAGACACGAGTAGCGGTATAAGATAAATATGAACCTGAGCCATCGGGTTTGTATCCGATTTGTTGATAACTGTCTTGCGTATATTCATCAAATTGCAGAATAGGGAATGGAATATTTTCTGTTGGCAATACCGTGCCATCCGTTGGATTGCCATGCTGTTTCATTTCATCTGCCGTTGCTGCACGTACATATTTCCAGGCATTGTGCGCTGAGCTTTCTTTGCCGGATTGACCGGGAACATGCCAGCGTTCAACCCAATAAGTGTTGGTATAAACATTACCATCAAAAATGACATTATAAACTTGCCCGCCTTCCTGCTGATTCCAGGCAGTTAATGGTTCACCAATAGCATCACTGATATCGGACATTGCTTTTGATGATGTATAAGTGTATTTGTTAGCCATTAAGAAACTCCCATCGTTTTCCTGTTCAGCCTCCTTTTCAGGAGGCTGGTTCATCATGAAATCATCTGTAACAAGCCAAGACCATACGGTTATGAATCCATTTTCGATTCTGCCAATAGCTTCTGGACGGCTTTACCAAACGCAGAAGAACCTGCTTTAGCCGTGTATCTGACGTGCAGAATGACATCGGTTAAGCTGTCAAGATTCTGAGTCTGGTTAGTAAAGGCGAATGTCCAGCTTGATTCGACGCCAGATCCTTCAAATGGTAAGAAGCGTTCATCATCAAAATTCAGTGTGAACATGCCGCTGTCATTCATACCACTGGACAAAGAGATCTGCTGGTTAGGATGAATGCTACGTACCCAATAGGGAGAATCAGCATTAAGGCCATTTTTCAGTACCTTTTCCATCACCTGAATATCAGCTTTTATCATGCGGGCATTAACGCCCAACGATAACTGCGCACAAATATCTTCATAAGGCCCCACCAGCATCGGAAGGGAAACTGAGACAGATTTAATTCGACGATGAGAAAGGTTGGGATAATCCTTTGCAAAATCGGCTTCTTGCAAGTTGAACGTGATTGCTGAATGTTGTTTCAGCGTTTCCAGATCCTTATCCCACATCTCTTTTCGAAGTTCTTTCAGGGAGATGGTCTTAGTAATTTCTTGCAAGCGTGAATTCTGTTCAATGTAGGTACGTTCCATTCTCTGTAATGCCAATTTCAGGGTTTCACCGGACATCAGCCCCTGATAAAAATCATTCCAACTGCTGCCTTCAATAAAGGTCTGCTCTGAATCCAGTTCATACTGCAATGAGGCTTCCGCGGAAAGACACAGCGATGAAACGGCATCATAAGCTTGCAAATATAAGTTTGATAGTTGGCTTATCATCCATGTGTACAGACTTTCATTAGTAAAACGACTGGAGAAATAATCCAACAATTCTAATGATTTTTGTTGTTCAGCTTCAATTTGTGCCAACCGTTTAGTCGCGGCCTCCATTTGCAGGTTTTGCACATTAATTTGTTGATCAATGGAGTTAACTTCCCATTCCGCCTGTTTGTACTGTACTTCCCATTCTTGACGACGACGGCGATATGATTCCGATACACTCAAACTGTCAGCTTTGATACTGTCAGACTGATGTTTGATCATAATGATTTCGGCAGCAGCATTTAATGCCGCCCCCCAACGTGATCCTCCTACCGCCAACCCATAAATATTGGGCAACATATCCAATGCCGCGGCGCCGGTACGCAATGTTTGCGCAGCCAGTAAAGAAGAAGCCGACTGAGCTTGAAGTTCAATTATCTGTTGTTCTGTTGGTGAGATATTTTCGTCATACAGTGATTTAAAATGTTCATATCGATCCTGTGCAGCTTTCTTACTGATTTGCAACGCTTCCAGGCTAGCCTGATTAATATTGATTTCCTGCTGTTGCAGATCTATTGAGAAGCGGTAAAGATCGCTGTTTTGCAGCATTTGGTATTTTTCAAAGCTCAGGCTTTCCTTACGTTCCAGCAAACTCAACAAGGTACTGCCGAACTGGATCAATGTATCAACGCCCCCTTTGGCCCGTGCCAGCATTGGTTCAAAACGGTAATTAGGAGGATTGAAATTCATTCGGCTGGCATTGCGTGCTGTCACGACACGCTGGTAACGCAGATTCATCAGACCTCGTGGAGAGATTTTTTCATCATATAACGCCAGATTAATCTCTTTACCATCCAACGTAAGGTTATGCCGCAAATTGTAAATCCGGTTTTCAAGACGATCCCAAAGCGCGGTCAGATCGCTGTTGATAGGTTTTATAAACAGATCATTGTCAATAGCACGGATAGTGTTGTCATGAACAACCGGAATAGGGGGCAACGGCTGGCTTTGCATCTCCAATTGGCGTAGTTCACTGTTATCGTATCGGTAAAGCGCATCTTCCAATGTTAATGGCTGCCAGTAGCTGGCTAATTGTACATCAGGGCGTCGGCCAAGCAGCGAACTGGCCGTGGCATAGCTCAGGCGGGCAATGGTTCTTGCCGTAGGCTGTAGTTTTCGGTACTCCATATCACCTTGATCAATGAGGTTTCTGACCAGGAAATAGAAAATCGCCTTGCGATAGTGGATCGGCTCGCCAGAAGCAATGGCATCAGGATCACTGGGCTGCATTAAACTGTAGGTCTCTTTGGGAGCATCAAGCAATGGACGGCTGTTCCAGTAACGCGGTTTTCCCTGTTTTAATGCAGGTTCATCTTCATTTTCATAAGGATCAAACAAGAACTTAATCCAGCGATTGGCTTCTTCAAAACGCTGTTCAACATTAAATCGCCATGCCACCAGAAACGGCATATGGAAGAACAATTCCCAGAAATAGATACCGTTCGCTCCTTCCAGATCAATCGGCACTGAACCGCCGCCAGAGATGGATTCTTCATGCAGGTTCTGGGTTTCCCAACTCAGTACCAGTTCCAGCTTTTTGCTTGCTTTACTAATGAGTTCTTTGGCAAACAACGTATTTAAGCGGATCTGTTTACCAGAATACCAAACGGGATTTAACTGATTGTCAGGGAATTGCAAATATTGAGTCTGTTTGCTCTGTTTGATCTGGAATTTTTCCCGCAGCAACTTACCGACACTCAATGTGACCTTAATTCTGCCACCGATATCTTTATCATTTTCTTTCGGTAAGCTGAAACCCGTAACAACAATGATATCTTTCAGGTCATCACTGTTACACCGTTTCACGCGAGCATGAAGCTCGATGTTCCCTTTTTCAAAGTCTTCTTTGGTCAGGGACTTATATTCAAGCCAGCATCGGTTACCATTTTTGTCCTGCAACCAGATGCAATACAAAATATTTTTACTCTTACTGAAATCGTATTTATAGGTAGAAGTAGACGTCAGATACATATCCAGCGTATCTTCCACATAAGCTGCACTGAGCTTGAAATTCTCCTTATTGCCCAATTCGCCCTCAAACACCTCCTCTCCCACAATTGGCCAATTTAGATTGTTATTAACAGGATAAAGAATAAGCTGATTGAATTCGTTCATTCCTCCATTCGACGGATCGCGGAAGAAAAACCAAACCAGCTTGTTGCCATAATCATCCTGGTCAGAGAGATGCGTCATTGAAGGAGGAAGATCGGAAGAAGCCATCAGCATATTGTCACAGATATAGCTGAATACTTCGTCATAATCATAAGACTTGTTCTTATCTTCACCATGCAGACGGGTAAAGGCCACCAGCGCCAAACGCTCTTCTTTTCCTGTCCGGTCAAGCACAGCGATCATTTTATCCATAGCATGTTTCAGTACTTCTTCGCGTACTGTTGTGCCACTGCTCCATGTACCATCGAACCCCAGATGCGCTATATTGAGCTTGGTTCGATAGCGAATTGTTGTGCTCTCCTTTTCATCTTTTTCTTCTGCAACCTCAAACCAGCCAATATAGAGGCGATTGTTCATAATCACCGGACGAACAATACCGTTGCGAGCATTTTCCAATGGCACACTGATGGGTTTCCACTCACTCCAGGCTGTCGGATACAGCTCATTGGTCGCCGTGTTGCGCTGTATCATATCCAGTGAGCGCCAGAAGTAACGATAAGGTTGGGTTCGCGTTCTGGCAATGAAATAGGTTTTATCGTTGGCAATGTCTGTACCATCTTCATAACCAGAAAGGACTTCCAGATTACTCACTTCTTCAAACTGATTCAGATAACCAAGAACCGCTTTTTGTGCCGCATCATCGGTCAGTTTTCCCTGATTTAATGCACTTTCCAGTTGAAAGAAAAATTCCGTTTTCGTCAGACGCAAAGTTGGATCAACATAAATTTCGGGGTATAGCCTGAGTTGCTGATTGGCTGACCAATAACCATAACGGTTGGCAAACTCCTGCCAATCGGCGATCTCTTCCTGAGTCATGGCAAGGCCCGGCTCCAAATTGAGCATAATGCGATTAATATACTGTTGCACCGATTGAGTAATATAGGACAAACGTGAAGTGGTCACTTTTGAAGAAACTTGTGTATCCAACAACAGATAATCATAAAGATCATCAACATTTTTGATTTTCTCACGATCGCGCTGGAAATCTGTCCCTTTGGGAACAATTTGCCCAAGATAATAATCGACCAGAGCATCACGCAAATCTTCTTGTAATTTTGCTTCAATGGAATTAGACATTCTCAATATCTCCTTGCGCTTTTAAGGCCGCCATAACCGCTTCACCAACACTCTGGTAAAGGTTGAAATCAGTGCTGATTGTTAATTCGCTGGCATCCCATAAGGTTTTCACTGACAAGTTTGTATGGGTTGCAAGTTGCTGCAATCTGCGTAACCAGTCGATATGGAGTAGATTTTGTGCCTGAGGAGGAGTTAATGCTCGCAAAGTACAAGCCAAATAGATTTCATTGGCATCCCATCCCAAAATATCTGCAAGAATATCTGCACAGGTTTCACTGTGATCATCAATGCCATTTCTGGTTGTTTTTCTATTGGGTTGTGACCGATTAGATTGTGACTGACTGGTATGATCCTCATTCGCATAAGCGAAATAATCATACAACTTGTCTTCGTTCTGGTTGGCGCTGTTCACTAAATCTTGATAACGAGTCAAAGAATATATTTCATCCAATGACAATGAGTTTGAGGTTTTGTTATTTGACACACCAAGCCATTCTGGTTTTGTCAGGCGCAGTAATAGTAAGTTTTTATTGATTTTTAATGTGTTAATGATTTGAGTATAAATAAGCAGGCTATAGGTTAAATCGGTAAATTGGCTACTGAGATCTGCTGAGGTTTCCGGTACTCCCGTCAGGATCATGTTCAAAACTTGATAAACATTACGGCCTGACCAGCGAAGCTGTAAGGGAACCAGGCTCTTTTCCACACCATATTCTGCTGCAATTGCGCTGGATAGCAAATTATCCTGTGCATTTTTAGCCTGAATCAAAAGTTGGGCTACGATATTAATGGCATTATCCGAAACCGCTTCCTCTTCAGTAAACAATGCCCTAACCTTCTCCCTGATTTGATTTTCCTCTGTTTTGTTCCACTCTGGTGGAATATCTAATACCAATCCTTGCTGATTAAGTAGCCCATGTTCCCCTGTCAGTAATCCCCACCCGTCGATTCCAGCCAGCTCTGGACGGATAAAATCTGCCGATGATAAAAGTACGTTTTCAGATAATCCGGCAGCAATACCTTTAAAGAAAGTAACCATGCTATCAGTAGGTACAACAGATAATACTGTTTTACCTAGCATCAGGGAAAGTTTTGCTGCCGTAATTTTGCTTTTCACCAACCAGGCACTCATAATCTCCATTTTCATGATGAAGATAAGAAGATTGTTCTGTTCCGCGTTGTTGGCAGAAGTATTCGTCAGAGGGAAAACAGGCGGCTTAGCCAGATAACCGTGGTCATTTGTCAGAATATCAGCAAGAATCAATCCATCTTCTGTGGAAAGACCAAAGGTGCGAGGAATACTAACTAAACGGTACAGACTTGAGACAACTTCAAGATTACGTTTTAATTTTCCTGGCATCGCAGACTGTATTGGCGTATGCACATTTTCAACAAGCGGTGCGATCAGTTGGAACGTCACCGAAGAAATACCTAATCCTGCACAAAGTTGTTTGATTGTTTTGGCATCATCCCCTTGAGTTGCCAAGTAATTGAATTCTGTATTATCCAGTACTAACGGTTGATCAAACAGTTTTGTCTGATTGAAGAGCTGGTCAAAAAATGGCACGTTATCGCTGATTGAAAATGGGGTTACCTGATATAGCCAACTGGCAAACATTTCCGCTGTCACTTTGTATTGAACATTAAGATGCCGGAATAGGCCTAATGATTTCAATACATTATCCGTAATTCTCATGTCCAGATTATTTGTTTCAGCTTTTATGCCGGAAGCCAGCAAGAGATCAAGCTGGTGGTAAGGCAAATCAAACCAACGTTGTAAACGGATAAAACGATTTAACCTGTCATAACGGAATTGTGATACGGCCTTGATTTCACGTCCATCATCCGTTCGGATAATTTCCAGCGCATCACGCTGCCCGGCATTGATATAAACACCACCATAATGATAAGGAGCGGGAAAAGCCGCCGAAGTTTGTTCACTACTGAAAATTGTGTTAGAGAAGTGAACATGTGGGGAAACAATTGGCCGATATTTGCCACTGCTAAACAAATTTTCAAGTTCTGTAACTTTGGTATTAGTTTGATCACCAAAGACCGTCACTTTCTTAAGCTGGACACTTTGCTCTTCTGACAAGCCATAATTATTTTCGAAAAAATCATTGGCTTGTGGTGATAATTCGAAGGATGGTGTACCAGACTTAGCAATCGCTAGCCGATAGCTCATAGCCCGAAATACGACTCCATCTATTTGATCAACAACTTGTCCAATTTGTTGATGATTTTCTGCTGGATGATTTTCTGCTGGAATAGCGGCGTAAATGGTCATATTGGCAAAATATGGCCCTTCATCCAGGTTACCGATATCAGGGTTATCACTTTCCAGATAGGTCAGTTTTAACTGTCGGCTGAAAGGTGGAGAATTATCAAACGGCACCATTCTTGCCTTGATACGATAGTAAGTTAAAACGTTTTCTGCCCGCAGTTTAATTGTGATGGTTTTACCTGCTTGATTTTTACAGGTGATAGAAATGCTGTCATAAGCATTGGGAGAATTTTCAACTAATTTCGTTGGCCCGTTTATTCCTTCCTCTTGGGCAACAATATAAGCGTGCCGTGAAATATCTTTTTCAGGCACCAGCTCTGTAGTACTGCCACTGTAGTAAGACTTCATCAATTGGTCACGTGACAGTAAATTTTCAGAAAAATGAGCAGGTTCAGTTAATATCCCAATTTGTTCATTGCTCAATTGTGTATAGGCCAGCAAAATCTGATGGTTTTTTGCGGTTCCTGTACTCCACGGGAATTGTGTATCTACTTGCTGGATCACGCCACCTAATTCAGTGTTATTTTCTGCTAACCCTCTATTGATTTGTTGAGTGGCTAAATTATAGGGCAACGTAAAGGGGAAGCGGGTTTCTCCCAATACCTGATTAACGGGTTTAGTGGCTTCTCCTGTCTGGTCAATATATTTTCTGGCACTTTCAGATAGCACATCATTTACGATATTCAGGGCGCGCACCTCTTTGTAAAGTGCCTCACTATCCAACATCAGTTGTGAGATATCTTCCCGTCTTGTTGCCAGTACTCTTGCCTGATTAGTGCCATCGACTTCGATTTGCTGAACAAATTTATAAAGATCAAGTAAGTAATTTGCTGGACTATCAAGGGATTCAATGGCATCTGGCTGACAAAAATTATCCCACGGTTCCGGGAACAGGCTACTATAGTCAGGGAGTTTTCCAACTTGTTCGCCAGCATCCTGATACTCTGTGCCTGAAATTCGCAATGACGCTTTTTCTCTATCATGTTGCCTGAGTGAATTTTGTCGATAATGCTGAACCAATTGGTTAGCCATACTCACCGCTTTATCAAAGATAATCTCAGCATGACCGGCCAATGATTCATTATGGCGTTTAATAAAACGCTGCTTTGATACACTGACAATATCGAAAATAGAGTGATAGCCTAAATTTTTAAGTGCATCAACCAATGAAAATGTCGTGGACGAATATTCTTCTTGTGGAGAGGTGATTTTTTTTGTTATCGCTAAATTAGATAAAGGTATCTCTGCCGCCACCGCTAATAATGGTGAAACTTTTTTCATATTCTGCGGTTCGTCAGAATAATCATGGTTCTTACTCATTTTTATTATCCCATTTCAGTGATTCGGTCATATTCAGCAAAAAGTTATTAATTAAATAACCCTCTGAACGTGATTTTAAGAATTAAACACAATCCTTGCATTGTGGCTCTTTGGGTTTATCGTAAGAAGGGAGATTATTATCATCAAAATAAAATGGTGACATATCAATAACCTGATGCTTAACGTTACGTCCCAAACCTTCGTGAGCTGCGTTGGTTAATAAGCCATTATCCTGATCACCAGACCAAATAAATAAGCCACCTAATCCTTTTTCTTTGACATAACGGGCTTTTTCTCTGACAGAACGTGGCGTGTCCAATGACATAAAGACTTGCAGCTTTTCGTTATAAAGGTAATCTGCTTGTGCTATTTCATCATGGATAATTTCATAGCCATTACGGCCTGTACCATTTTCGAAATCAACATAGTTATAAATAACGTCTGTCCACTCAATAACAGCGGATTCGAAACTGCCTACAACATTACCGCTTCCGGTATAAGTGCCTTGCAATGGACTTTGACTACTAATAGTCGTACCTTTCGCATTACGTGTATAACCCGCATAACCGATAAAAATATTTTTCGGATCAACCTTATGTTTATTAATTAAATGCTGGACAGCATCATCAACGGAATATTTGGAATACGTATCGTCTTTATCACGATACAGGTTGGTATGGTGAGAAAGTTGACCATCACCTAAAGTAAAAAAGTCATAAGTCATCAAATTAATACCAGTAACTCCTGCTGCCATTAATTCAGAAACATGGGCATCATCAATTTTTTTCGGATCGCCGGAAGCCGCAATACTAATTCCTTTTAAATTGGCAATATTGGCAGCCTTTATTTCTTCAATCAGTTTTTTATAATAAATATAATCATCTTTATCAAACTGATTTCCCATTCCCGCAGAACCGGGATATTCCCAGTCAATATCAATATGATTGAACATCGGGAAACGATTGAAGAGATCTTTCAGCCCTTCAACAAACTGCTTACGGTGAGTATTATTGCGGCAGATATCATAAAAAGCGCCACTCATTGACCAGCCACCAATACTGACGGAAATTTCCAGATTGGGGTCGGCTTTTTGCAGTTCACGAAAGCCACCCAGTAACCCTTTGGCTTTGTCCTGATTATATATCGTTGGATAGGGATCAAAAGCGCCACTTTCAAAACCGCAGTTAAAGTATGCACTGGCATCTGCCCACGGATCGATTGGGATCGGCCAACCCATGTATTTTTCGGGAATATTCTCTTTATCTGAAACCAATCCCCAGTCTGCGGCAGCCGATAAAATAGTCTCCCCTTTTGGCCCTTTATCACCAATGATGCCAACAAAGCTGAATATCAGTTTCTTAAAGGGGCTACCATTGGTTGCATCACCTTTAATACGAGTTAAATCCGCTCCGCGACCCCCCTGATTTTTTAATACTTCATCTGAAGGTGTTGGTACTACCGCTCTGCCATCGTATTGTGCCCAATCAGTAAAATAACACGCGATACTAAAATCATCGTTATCTTCATAAGTGTTATACACTGTCTTAGCCATACGAGTAGAGGTGTAGGTCAAGATATCCGTGCTCTTGGCGGGATCATAATCGTTGAGGTCATAGGTTTTTTGCGTTGCTTCTTTACCATAACCTTTAAGAGCACCTTCATGTTGATATCCAGGATCAACACTATACACGAGATGACTTTCTGTATTCTTTTCAGTTTTATCCATTTTATACCTCATTATTATTACATTGCTGCTAATAAATAGAAGATCCTTTATGTCATTTGAATATTAAAAATAGTTAATTTGAATCCAGATTAAGAATATTCTTGCTAAAAAATATGTTTATCAACCGTACTACAAATTAAATACGCCTGTCTAGCTTCCAAATTTAATATCATTATTAATATTAAATTACTTTTATACTATTTACAGTCTATTTTATTAGAGTCTTAATTTTCTTAATGTAATATTCTCTTATTGATATACAAGGGATATTTTTCATTTTAAAATTGCTGCATTATAAATTAATGTAAATATCGAATAAGAGGAAGTGAATTATATTTAATGATATACAGCCAGAGGCGATGCATATCAAAATTAATTACTATTTTTGTATGTACTATATAAATATTGAAAGAGATATATTTTTTAAACAACCAGTTCAGATATTATTTAGAAGATGTCAATATAGGATATGCCAGAATGACCTCTTTCATTAAAGAGAGAATTAAAATGCTATTTTGAGTTAGTTCCAAATAAAATAAAAAAACAGCTTTAATGCTTGCATTCACATAATAAGGTGATCACCGTAGTGATCACCTTATTATTTATTATTACTCAGAAGACTTCACTGCCAGTATTATTCTGGCCAGTACTATCTTGTACCACCAATCGTCGCTGTCATTCTTATCTGACGGTTATCGGTAATTTCAAGATTGGAAAGTACAACTAATCGGGGCAGTACACGGCGCAGAAAACGAGACAATAATGGACGCAGTGCGTGGTTGACCAACAACACAGGTGGTGCACCGAGCATTTCCTGACGCTCTAAGGCTTCTGCTGCCTGACGTTCCAGACTTTCAGCCAGCCCCGGCTCCAGTCCACCACCGCCCTGCAATGCCTGAAGCAGAATACGTTCAAGGTTCGCATCCAAACCAATCACTTTAATTTCATCCGCGCCAGGGAACCATTGTTGAGCAATCGCCCGGCCAAGTGCAATACGGATAACGGCAGTCAGTTCATAAGGATCAGTTTGTACCGGTGCATGTTCAGCCAGTGTTTCAATAATAGTGCGCATATCACGGATCGGCACTTGCTCCGCCAACAGGTTTTGCAGAACTTTATGTAACGTGGTCAAGCTGACGACACCAGGAATAAAGTCTTCTGTCAGTTTCGGCATTTCCTGACTGACACGCTCAAACAGTTGCTGTGCTTCCTGTCTGCCAAATAGTTCACTGGAATGCTGTGACAACAAATGGTTCAGATGAGTTGCCACAACGGTACTCGCCGCTACGACAGTATAACCCTGCACCTGTGCCTGTTCCCTTAAACTGTCATCAATCCAGACAGCCGGCAATCCGAAAGCTGGATCTTTGGTCAGATCACCCTGCAATTCTCCTACCGCACCGCCCGGATTAATCGCCAGCCAACGTCCCGGATGGGCTTCACCACGGCCAATCTCTACTCCTTTCATCATGATACGGTAGCTGGCTGGTGCTAATTCAAGGTTGTCACGAATATGAACAACAGGGGGTAAATAGCCCACTTCTTGCGCAAATTTTTTACGAATACCACTAATACGCCCAAGCAGCTCACCATTCTGACGAAAATCTACCATCGGGATTAACCGATAACCGACTTCCATTCCCAATGGATCTTCCAGTTGTACATCAGACCATGAAGCTTCTGCGGTTTGCTGTTGTTCTTCTACTGCTTTCAGCTCTTCATGTTGTACCATAAGCGGATCTTTATCCTTACGAAGCAGGAAGTATCCTATTCCCGCCAATGCCGCGGTAAACAACAGGAAAACAAAATTAGGCATTCCCGGCACTAAACCAAGCAAGCCCAACACACCGGCACTCAACATCATAACTTTGGGGTTGTTGAAAAGCTGGGTCACCATTTGCTGGCCGACATCTTCATCGGTCGCGACACGGGTCACGATAACACCCGCTGCTGTAGAGATAATCAATGCGGGTAATTGAGCAACCAGACCATCACCGATGGTCAGCAATGTGTAGGCTTCTGCCGCATCATTCAAACTCAGCCCATGTTGAGCAACACCGACGATCAAACCTCCAACAATGTTAATCACCAGGATCATCAACCCGGCAATGGCATCGCCACGCACAAATTTACTCGCACCATCCATCGAACCATAGAAGTCCGCTTCTTGTGTGACTTCAGCGCGTCGTTTCTTGGCTTCATCTTCACCTATCAATCCGGCATTCAAATCAGCATCAATTGCCATCTGTTTACCGGGCATCCCATCCAGTACAAAACGTGCACCGACTTCAGCGATACGTCCTGCACCTTTGGTGATAACCATAAAGTTAATCAGGATCAAGATAACGAAGACAACGATACCAATGGCAAAATTACCCCCGACAAGAAAGTGACCGAAAGCTTCTACGACTTGCCCTGCCGCTGCCGATCCTGTATGCCCTTCCATCAGAATGATACGCGTTGATGCGACATTCAGTGACAAACGTAACAATGTTGAAAACAGCAAGATCGTCGGAAAAGCGGCAAAATCCAGCGTCCGACGAGTAAACATCGCTACCAGCAAAACCATGATGGAAAGTGCGATATTAAAAGTGAACAGTAGATCAAGCAGAAATGGGGGTAACGGCAGTACCATCATCGACAAGATCATGAGAATGAGTACAGGCCCCGCAAGCATTTGCCATTGGGGGCCTTTTATATTTCCTGGTAAACGATTCCCCGATAAACGGAACAATGAGGCCAGATTAGCCATGACGATTATTCTCTCCAGCAAAATCCAGTGCTGGCGGCACTGGCAGATTTTCAGGTGTTTTTGGTTTCAGGCCACCTTCCCGTTTCCAACGTTTCAATTGGTAAACCCAGGCAAGCACTTCAGCAACGGCAGCATAGAGTGCCGCCGGAATAAAGCCGCCCACTTCAGCATGGCGAAACAATGCTCGCGCTAATGGTGGGGCTTCCAATAGTGGAATGCGATTTTCCGCGCCAATTTCTTTAATACGCAAAGCGATGAGTCCCGCTCCTTTCGCCAATACTTTAGGCGCACTCATTTTTTTACTGTCATACTGTAAAGCAACGGCATAGTGAGTCGGGTTAGTGACAATAACATCCGCTTTTGGCACATCCGCCATCATTCGCTTACGCGCAGCAGCACGCTGTTGTTGGCGAATCCGCGCCTTTACATGTGGATCCCCTTCTTGTTCCTTAAATTCATCCTTGATCTCCTGACGGGTCATTTTCAGTTTTTTCAGATGGCTGCGGATCTGATAAAACACATCAAACGCCACCATCGGTATTAACATAAACAAGACAACGTAGCCTGCAAAAATCAACATCAGCATGGCATCACTTAATGCCACCAAAGGTGTTTGGGTCGTCAGATTCAGCATGGCAGGCCAATTTGCCCAGATAAACAGGGCGGCTCCCCCTCCTACCATTGATGCTTTCAAGATAGCCTTGAACAGTTCCGCCAATGCGTTCATGGAGAAAATTTTCTTCAGACCAGCAACTGGATCCAGTTTGGTCAGATCAAATTTGATGGATTTTGAGCTGAATATCAGCCCTCCCATCAATGCTGGCGCACTTAAGGCAATCAGGATCAGGCCAACAAACACAGGTAACAGTGCCCAGACTGCCTGTTTTAATAAACGGCCAACCTGCTGTACCATCTGCTTATCATTACTGACCATGTTATGGTCAAAGTTGAATCCCTCGAATACCATCAATGAAAGCTCATGCGTGATCGACTGTCCGCTCATCCAAAGCAGACTAACACCTCCTGCTAACATCAGGATAGAAGTGAGTTCCTTTGAACGTGCTATCTGCCCCTCTTTACGTGCTTTTTCCCGTTTATGAGGCGTGGGTTCTTCGGTTTTTTCGAGATCGCTATCTTCAGCCACGGTTTTCCTTGGTGAGCATTCGTTATTACATGCAGGAAATTTGCCCTCAACAAGCCTTAGCGCCTTAGCAAAGAGCAAATAAAATTGTGCTAAGCATGACAAAAGCCAGGAAATTCAATGGCAGGAACACGGCAAAATTTGCGGGGATATTTGCGGCATTATACCCGATGGTTTTCAAGATACCGCAACGTGAAAACAACGGGTATATGAGATTTATGCTTTACCGGAGGTATAATGCCGTCTTCGCGTAATCCAACAATCCGTGCGTTCAGGCTGATAACGCCCCGCTTGAGATATGGAAACTATTCCCAATTATATTGGCTTAATAATTATTAATCTGTTTTCATTGCGGTATTAATCTCAACACGACTTGCCTTAATCTCAATGCTATCCGCATTAACATCATGAATATGGTCTTTCGTCAGGCGATACACAACCGGACTTAACAGCGCAATCGCAATTAAGTTAGGGATAGCCATCATGGCATTGAGTGTATCTGCCAGTAACCAGACAAAGTTCAGTGATTGGGTCGCACCAATCGGTAACGCAATGATCCAAATAATACGGAAAGGAATAATGGCTTTTGTTCCCAGTAAATACTGAATACATTTTTCACCATAGAAGCTCCAGCCTAAGATGGTCGTAAAAGCAAAGATTGCCAGTGCGATTGCAACAACGTAGTGACCTCCCGGAATAACTGACGAGAAAGCCGTTGCTGTTAATGTTGCTCCTGTCTGACCTGTTAACCAACCGCCAGTAATAACAATGGTCAACCCGGTAATAGAACATACCACAATGGTGTCAATGAACGTCCCCAACATGGCAATTAAGCCCTGACGGATCGGATTTTGGGTTTTCGCTGTGGCGTGAGCAATAGGAGCACTTCCCATCCCTGCTTCGTTAGAAAATACACCTCTGGCAATACCAAAACGAATTGCAGCCCAGACTGCTGCTCCAGCAAATCCCCCTTGCGCTGCAACAGGAGTGAAAGCAGATTTGATAATCAAGGCAAACGCATCTGGAATAGCACTCACATTGAGTCCTAAAACGACCATACCTGCGCCCAGATAACCTACAGTCATAACAGGCACCAGTTTACCTGCAACATCAGAAATCCGTTTGATACCACCAATTAATACCGCACCAACCAGAAGAACCAGTGCCGCAGCCGTTATGGTTTTATCAACACCGAAGCTACTTTGCAGTACTTCAGAAACTGAGTTGGCTTGTACCGTATTACCAATGCCAAAGCCAGCTATACTGCCGAAGAAAGCAAATAATGTTCCCAACCATACCCATTTTTTCCCTAATCCATTTTTAATATAGTACATGGGGCCACCAACATAGTTACCGTTCTTATCTGTTTCACGATAACGTACTGCCAGCACAGCTTCGGAATATTTAGTTGCCATTCCCACCAATGCAGTCATCCACATCCAGAACAATGCACCCGGTCCCCCCATAACAATCGCCGTTGCGACCCCTGCTATATTTCCTGTGCCTATCGTTGCGGACAGTGCGGTCATTAATGCATTAAAAGGGGAAATTTGCCCTTCACCACGTTGTGTATTTTTTTGAAAGAGTAATTTGAACCCTGTACCTAGCTTGCGTATCGGCAAGAAAGACAGGCGGATCTGCATGAAAATACCTATACCCAGAAGGCCAATAAGCATTGGTACTCCCCATACAACCCCGTTCATTGCACCTAACCATTGTGTGATCAGTTCCATATATATCCTCGGAATCATACGTAACAAACTGGTAACAAAAATGTTTCAATTAAATAAAAGATGATTTTGAGGAAATAAGCGAGAACTAATTAGGACTTGTTGGTAAGAAAACTTAATACTGTGAGTATGATCACTAACTCTAGTAATATCTTAATAGTTTTGTTTACAGCAAATCTTCATAAATTAAAAAACTAAAAAATAAAGACCATTAAGCAAATTTTTATCGCGTAATCTGGCAAATTTTGGGTTTTTTATAACAAAAAAATAGGTATTATTCCCTAACAAATAGTTTCTAATGTAATTAAAGGATTATCCATGGCAAGAATTGGTTATATCCGAGTGTCAACAAATGACCAAAATAGTGATTTACAAAGAAATGCATTGATCAGCATTAACTGCGAAATGATTTTTGAAGACAAAATCAGTGGGAAAACCGCCAATCGCCCAGGATTAAAACGTGCGTTAAAGCATCTTAAATCTGGTGATACGCTCGTTGTATGGAAGCTGGATCGTTTGGGGCGCAGTGTAAAAAATCTGGTGACACTCATTTCAGAATTGCATGAACGAGGAATTCATTTTCAAAGTCTGACTGACAGTATCGATACCAGCACAGCTATGGGAAGGTTTTTCTTTCATGTAATGAGTGCATTGGCGGAAATGGAACGTGAATTGATTGTTGAAAGAACTAACGCAGGTTTAGCCGCAGCACGGGAACAGGGACGAATTGGTGGGCGGCCTGTCAGATTTACCGCAGAAGACCAGCAACAAGCCGCCAGATTGCTAAGTAAAGGCCACAGCAGAAAACAACTTTCAATTATTTATAATGTGTCGCTGTCAACCATTTATAAATATTTACCTGCGAATTTAACCGTTAGCCTTGCCTCTTCAGAGTAGGATGCTGTTCCCAATTATCTATTTTTGCAAAAAATCTTTGATAACCTTTACCCACTCTGCCGGATTTTCCATCTGTACCGCATGACCACTCTTCACTTCCGTGTACAAGCTGTTTTTTATACTTTTATGGACTTCACGTGCCAGATAGGGCGGAATTAGTGTATCGTGACTTAATCCAATAATTAATGTGTCTTTATTTATCCGGGAAAGGTAATTTTTGATGTTTATCGATAATCCTAAAGCTATCCGTCTGTTTGCCCCTCTTTCTGACGGTCTGGTACAAATTTGATGGAGCGTTTCCTTCCCCAAAGATGAAATAAATTCAGGGCTGAGAACATGGGAAAGTCCAAAAGCAGTTGCTAAAGTTTGATCGCTGTTTTCCAATTTTAACCAGGTCGTAAACATCAACTGGAAATAAGGATCATCATTTGTAGCCCACGGCGCCGTTAATACCAGTCTATTCACCAACTGAGGATAAGTCGCTGCAACCACTGAGGCAACAACCGCGCCTAAAGATATACCCACTAAATCAACAGGGGTATCACTGCTGTCATTAATAGCTGCTGCTACCTGTTCCACAAGGTACTCGACAGTCAATATCTCTGATGGCAACCCAGAATTCCCACACCCGGCATAATCAGGAATAATAACTGTCCGGTCACCATTAAATGCCGTTCTTATCCCTCCAAAGCTACTATTGCCATTGCTATTCGTACCATGGAGAAACATCACCGGATTTTGGTGATTTTCATTAAAATCTTTACGGTAAGAAACAAATGAATCTGCCAAATAGATGACTTTTTCAATCGACTGCACTGTGTTTTCCTTTTATAGGATCTGAATGATGAAGTTGTTTTATACATCAAATCAACCAGTAACACTGTGCTCTAACCGAAAATCCAGCAATTTTGCATAATTGGAAACTTTGAAAATAACGTTTGGGCAGCCGCCTGACTCGCCCAAACATCAAATATATTTAAGAATAAATGTTGTTCGTTAAAGTATTATCACTCGTTATCAAAAACCTAAACTATCCAGTAAATCATCAACCTGTTCCTGGTTGGCAATGACGCCAACCCCATTCTGGTTAACCTGAGGGCCATTAAGAAGACTTTCGTTCTCTTTTTTAGTTTTGGCCACCTGATCAGCAGGCATATTTTCCATTAATACCATGACCAGTTGTTTTTCCAGTTCCTGAATGACTTCCATCATCCGTTTAATGACCTGCCCGGTGAGATCCTGAAAATCTTGAGCCATCATGATCTCAAGCAATTGAGCATTGGTGAAGGCAGCATGTTCTGGCACGAGTTTGAGATAATCTCTCGTATCCGTTACCAAAGAGCGAGCATCAGCCAGCTCTAAATTAGTTGGGTTCGCAAACCATTCATCCCAACGCAGGGTTAAGGATTTTGCAGAGGTTTCCAATTCATTCTGGCGAGGTTGAGCTACTTCAACGCAGTTCAGCACTCTTTCAGCCGCCTGTGCTGTCATCTGGACAACGTAATTCAATCGCTCCCTCGCATCAGGGATCGCCTCAGCCGCCTGAGCAATGGTTCGATCCAATCCCAGTTCACGCAGACTATCGCGCAGCATTCTTGTTAACTGCCCGATTCGACTGATTATTTCACTGGTTGTAACCGCCTCATCTCTCGGCATGACTGGATTTTCACTCATTTTGTCTCCTTAAAGCCCCAATTTTTCAAATATCTTATTGAGCTTTTCTTCCAAAATTGCCGCAGTAAATGGTTTCACAACATAACCACTGGCTCCAGCCTGTGCTGCGGCAATGATGTTTTCTTTTTTTGCCTCTGCCGTCACCATCAGAACTGGCAAAGCAGCCAATTTTTCGTCACTGCGAATTGTTTTTAACAATTCGAGACCATCAATGTTAGGCATGTTCCAGTCAGAAATAACAAAATCAAATTCGGCTGCACGAAGTTTTGCCAACGCTTCTGCTCCATCCAGTGCTTCATCAACATTGTTAAAACCCAGTTCTTTCAGCAAATTACGCACTATTCGACGCATGGTTGAAAAGTCATCAACCACCAGAAATTTTAGATCCTTACTTGCCATAAAAACTCCTTGAAATTTTATTCATCCAGCAGCATCGTGCTGTAAAAGTTAACCACAATATTCCCTTTATCTTTCAAGGTGCGGCTTTGCTGACTGTGCTGCAACTTGAAATATATCGGGTATAACAACGACTAAATCCGAATCGATTGCCCGGTACTGATTTTAGCCAGCATAGTTTTACTCAGCTTTTGCAGATCCATCACTTCATCGACAGCACCCAACTGGATCGCGGCTCGCGGCATACCAAAGACCACACAACTTGCTTCACTTTGTGCCAATGTGTAGGCTCCCGCTTGTTTCATTTCCAATAAACCCGCCGCACCATCACTACCCATACCCGTTAATATGACGCCTACCGCGTTACGCCCTGCATATTTAGCAACAGAACGAAACAGAACATCGACAGAAGGACGGTGACGATTAACCGGTGGAGCACTGCTGGTCATAAGTTGGTAGTTAGCTCCGCTACGGCACAGTTCCATATGGCGATCTCCCGGTGCGATATAGGCATGTCCCGGTAAGACACGCTCACCATCTTCTGCTTCTTTGACAGTAATCTGGCTCAATTTATTTAGTCGTTCTGCAAATGAGCGGGTAAAGCCGGCTGGCATGTGTTGTGTAATAAGTAACGCCGGGCTGGTAACAGGTAAAGGTTGTAACAGATTCTTGATTGCCTCAGTTCCTCCGGTTGAAGCCCCAACCGCGATCAATTTTTCACTGGATAAAAGTGGCTTAAAATTCAGCGGAGCCGCAATTTCTTGTGTTGGTCTTACTGTGCTGATTTTTGCCTGTGCCGCCGCACGAATTTTCTCCGCAATCAGCTCACTATAAGCCAGCATACCTTCACGAATACCTAATTGTGGCTTGGTTACAAAGTCTACAGCGCCCAATTCCAGTGCTTTCAATGTAATTTCTGAACCTTTTGCCGTCAGAGACGAAACCATCACAACAGGCATAGGTCGTAAACGCATTAATTTTTCAAGAAAATCAATACCATCCATCCGTGGCATCTCAACATCCAATGTCAATACCTGCGGGTTATATTTTTTGATTAAATCGCGGGCAACATATGGATCAGGCGCACAATCCACCACTTCCATGTCTGGGTGGCTATTGATGATTTCCCGCATGATTTGACGCATCAGCGCCGAATCATCCACACAAAGAACGGTTATTTTATTCATGACCCCTCCCTGCCCGGCCTACACCGTAAACGGTTTGTCCTTGCAAGTAGAACTCTCGGCTAATTTGAGTGACGTTTTCGGAATGCCCCGCAAAGAGCAGACCATCTGGTTTTAAGAAATTGACAAAGCGACGCAAAATTCTTTCCTGCGTTTTTTTATCAAAATAAATCATGACATTACGACAAAAAATCGCATCAAATTTACCTTCCAGTGCCCACTCAGAATCAAGTAAATTCAGGTGCTGAAAGCTAACCAGCTCAGTAAGCACCGGTCGAACTCTGGCATACCCTTCAAAGTAACCAACGCCTTTGAAAAAATATTTTTTCTTTTGGCTTTCACTCAGATGTTGTAATTCATCCAATCGATAAACACCCTGGCGAGCTTTTTCCAACACCTGAGTATCAATATCACTGCCAATGATTTTTATCCGGTTTGAACGGTGTCCCAATACATCATTACCACATAAAGTGTCATACAGTGTCATCGCAATGGAATACGGCTCTTCTCCCGTTGAGGCGGCCGCACTCCAGACACGGTAAGTTCCCCCGTTTTTTCTGCCGGCATGGGCTGCCAGAATAGGAAAATGATGGGCTTCCCTAAAAAATGCGGTGAGATTGGTCGTTAATGCATTGATAAATAGTTCCCACTCTTTGCTATAACTATCCTGCTCCAGAATCGACAGATATTGACCAAAATCATTGAGCCCCAAAGCACGCAAGCGCCTGACCAGGCGGTTATAGACCATCTCGCGTTTATTTTTTGCCAAGACAATGCCAGCTCGTTGGTAAATAAACTGGCAGATGCGCTGAAATTGCGCATCCGACAACGTATGCCGCTGAAACATAAAGTTCAGCGGTGCAGTAGCTTCAGCATCTGAAGCTGTTAAATTGGATTTCATCTGACCTCAGCGTACTTGATTTACAACATACTCATCGGTCATTTTTGACGCAGGATATCCCTGATAGTCATGATCATGCTCATGTTCCAAACCTGTCGGTAATTCAAATTGAGCAACCGTTTTCACCAATATATCTGCCTTATCTTCAAGCGCGGCAGCGGCGGCGGCGGACTGTTCCACCAATGCCGCATTTTGCTGTGTGACTTGATCCATCTGACTGACAGCTTGGGCTATCTGATGAATACCACGGCTTTGTTCATCAGAAGCCGCAGCAATTTCAGACATAAGATCAGTGACCTGGTTTACTGATTTGACCAATTCATCCATTGTTCTTCCGGCATTATTTACCAAATCAGAGCCCTGGTTAACACGATGGACGGACTCATCGATCAACATTTTGATTTCTTTTGCAGCATCAGCACTGCGTTGCGCCAGATCACGAACTTCTCCGGCAACGACAGAAAATCCTCGGCCCTGCTCACCAGCACGAGCAGCTTCAACCGCTGCATTCAAGGCCAGGATGTTGGTCTGGAAGGCGATACCATCAATCACGCTGATAATCGCGCTGATTTTCTTCGAACTATTGGCAATTTCGTCCATCGTCGCAACAACACTGCTGGTCTGTTCGCCGCCTTTCATTGCTGTTTGAGAAGCGGCTACCGCAAGTGCGCTGGCCTGACGAGCATGTTCTGCGTTTTGCTTAACAGTAACCGTTAACTGCTCCATACTGGCCGCAGTTTCTTCCAGTGATGCCGCCTGTTCCTCAGTACGTGAGGATAAATCAGTATTACCTTGCGTGATTTCCTGGATACCGGCATACATCTGGTTGGTATTATCCCGCACCGAAGAAATGGATTTGATCAGTGAATTCTGCATATCACGCAGTTTTCTGAATATATTACCAATTTCGTCATCGGTGGTGACTGCCACTTCTTTATTTAGCCGCCCTTCAGCCACATCCTGAAAACAAGCTCTCATATTGGCAAAAGGTTTGAGAAGGTTACGTTTCAGCCACCAGTGAGCTGACAGGGAAACAACAAACACCATCAGGATAGCGCCAAAGAACATGGCAATGGAGACTTTATAATAAAATGCGCCATCAGAAACGGCTTTACTGATATGAGCACCGAGATAATGCATATAGTTATTGTATGCAACCTCTAATTTACTCTGGTAACTCTCTGTTGGTTGATCGAGGAATTCCTGAAAGTGCCCTTCGTAAAGGAAGGTTTTCAATTCCTTCAATGCATTAATGTATTCTTGATATGAATGCTCAACAGCCGACAATAATTCGGCGCCATTATCACTCTGCTCTATCAGAGGTAATGCACTAAAATGTGCGAAACTCCTTTCCGCTTCATTCAGTGAACTTTTGAGTAATGCTTCCATTTCATCTACTTGCTCTCTCGGTTGCCCGACTTTATGAGCAATCGCGATCTTATTCAAGGTGTTACGCGTTTGCAGCAACGCCGCCCAACTCAACCCAAGGGTATCTCTCCGTTGAGTTCCCAAATCAATTCTTTCTATATATGACTGGTCTGTATGAATTATCCCCAAAGATAAGCCACTGGAAATAATCTGCATAACACAAAACATCATCAGTAATAGATACAAACTGGTTGATATGCGAAACCTGCCTAACATGTAATCACCTCGTTTAACGGCTGCATAATGCAGCCGTAGTTATCGCTATTATTTTTTTAGAATGTTTCCCAATTAGATGGGTCTTCCACATCGCTGCTTTTTTTCAGCACGGGAGGATTTGTTTTATTAGCTGGAGGAGTCGGCGATTTTATCGTCGTTAAAACTTCATGTTTTCTTTTCTCAGGCTGCTTCCTTTCTGCCTGCTCCGGTAACTGAAATAATGATACTGCTTTGGTCAAGATCATGGCCTGCTCTTCCAACGCTGCTGCTGCGGCCGCAGACTGTTCAACCAATGATGCATTCTGTTGTGTAACCCTATCCATTTCAGAGATAGCAACACCAACTTGTGTAATTCCCCGACTTTGTTCATCAGAAGCTGATGCTATTTCTCCCATGATATCAGTCACACGGGTAACAGAATCGACAATTTGGTTCATTGTTTCACCAGCACTTTCCACCAACACAGAGCCTGTGTCAGTACGGCTGACGGAGTCTTCAATCAGTGATTTAATCTCTTTCGCTGCTTCTGCACTGCGCTGTGCCAGATTGCGGACTTCACCGGCAACGACAGCAAAACCACGACCGTGTTCACCTGCACGAGCCGCTTCTACCGCAGCATTAAGAGCCAGGATATTTGTCTGGAAAGCGATGGCATCAATAACACCCGTGATATCTGAAATTTTGCGTGAACTATCAGCAATTTCGTGCATAGTTTGCACTACATTTGCTACCACTTTGCCCCCCTGACGGGCGATATCTGAGGCGTTATCCGCCAGATTACTGGCTTGGCGAGCGTTGTCGGCATTTTGTTTTACCGTTGCCGTCAACTGTTCCATACTGGCCGCAGTTTCCTCCAATGAAGCCACTTGCTGCTCAGTACGGGTAGAGAGATCATTGTTACCCGCAGCGATTTCGCTGGTGCCGGTATAAATGGTTTCAGTACTGTGATGCACACTTCTGACGGTATGGATCAGCTCGTCTTGCATATTTTTCAGACCAACCGCCAACATTCCCATTTCATTGTTGCCAGAGACATCAACAGTCTTAGTCAAATCACCTTTCGAGAAAGCTTTAATGGCATCCAACAGTTTGTGCAGCGGATCGATCAATGACTTACGCAAACCAACCCAACTTGCTGCCATAACGGCAATCAGCAATACAAACACAAAAATCAGGCTAATGATAATATTGTGGTAGGCGGCATCAGCTTCATCTGACAACTGCTGATACAGTTTTTCATTTTGATCCAAGTAAAAAGTGTATTCAGCATCAAATGCGTTTTGATATGTCGTGGTTGGTTGGGCAAAAAATTCTTTAAACTGTTTTTTTACCAGCAACACATCTAGTTCTTTCAGTGCATTGAGATAGTCTTGGTGGGTTTGTCTTAAGCTCTGCATACGCTCTGGCTCGCGTATAACTAGGCTTGGCAATTGTTCAAATTGCTGGAAACGACGCTCTGCACGCGCTAAGTTAACCTTAGCTTCTGCTAAAACATCCTCAATTTTGTATTCGCTCTCTCCACCATGCTCTTTCAGGATGTAGATGATGCCAATACGATTCAGGTTATTACGCGCTTGTAGCAGGTTGATCCAACTTTCATCCAATAATTTCTGACGCTGCCGCATTTCATCTAATGTATCAAAGGCTTTGGTATCATTCTTTAATGCCTTAAAGAACAATCCTCCTGAGACAAATTGCAGAGCACCAAATAATATGATGACCGAGATAAGTCCCGTCACTATTTTCATTCGGTTAAACATGACTTCCCTTGTGTAATAAATTGCTATGCCTGTGTTATCGGCATCCTTAAAGGGAACTTTACGCGTAATACAAAAAATTGAGTTTTTACTGTGTTTTTTTGATCTAAAACAAACCGGGCTGCCTTTTGCCTATTTCTGCTTTGCACCAACCTCTTGGCAAAAAGAGCGAGAATTATGGCAGCCCTGGAATATCAATCTCTGGCGACAGAATCTACCAATGCCATTTCCTCACTGTTGAGCAATTTTTCAATGTCTACCAGAATCAGCATACGCTCTTCAATGGAACCAAGCCCGGTCAGATATTCAGTTGACAAAGTGACGGCAAATTCTGGTGCAGGACAAATTTGCTCTTCTTTTAGAGACAACACATCAGATACACCATCAACCACAATCCCCACTATGCGATTAAGCAGATTCAAAATGATGACCACGGTGTTATCGTTGTAAGTGACATCTTCTTGTGAAAATTTGATCCGCAGGTCAATAATGGGAACAATCACTCCACGCAGGTTAGTTATACCTTTTATAAAAGCTGGAGTGTTGGCAATCCGGGTAACCTGATCATAACCACGTATTTCTTGTACCTTCAGGATTTCAATTCCATACTCTTCGTCACCCAAGGTGAAAACCAGATATTCCTTTCCGGCTGTTTCCCCTGATAATTTACTAAATTCGTCTATGGCTGGCATGATGTTACCTTTTACTATGACTTGAAATTGGGTCTAACTTAACTGATTATTTTTGTTCGCAAGTTCAGCCTTACGCTCGGCCAACTGCTCATGATTAAGTTTCTGCAAAGCAGGAATATCAATAATTAAGGCAACACTGCCATCCCCCATAATAGTGGCAGCCGAAATGCCCGGTACTTTGCGGTAGTTGCTTTCAATATTTTTAACAACAACCTGATGCTGCCCTACCAGTTTATCTACCAACAGTGCATAACGACGTCCCGCACTTTGTACGATCACAGCAATACCTTTCGTTGGATCGGTTTCTGTATTTGGAATGTCGAATATCCGGTACAGTTCAAGCAATGGCAGATATTCACCACGTACCTGCAACAGTTTTTCCTCTCCCGCCAATGGATAAATATCTGCTTCTTGTGGTTGTAAAGAGCTGACAACAGCACTCAACGGTAAAATGAAGACTTCATCGTTAACTTTGACAGACATACCATCCAATATTGCCAATGTCAGCGGCAATAAAATACGAATGACTGTCCCCTTCCCTTCTTGGAAGTTGATCTGGATCTGTCCTCCCATATCCTGGATGTTACGTTTAACCACATCCATCCCCACTCCACGGCCGGAAACATCTGTGACCACTTCCGCGGTAGAAAATCCGGGAGCAAAAATCAACATAGCCACTTCTTCATTGCTCATGTTTTCACTCACCGTCAGCCCCTGAGACTGAGCTTTTGCTAAGATCTTCTCTCGATTCAGCCCTGCACCATCATCAATCACTTCAATACAGATATTGCCGCCCTGATGCTCCGCAGCAAGAGTTAAATTACCCGTTTCCGGTTTACCTGCTGCAAGACGTTTTTCCGGGATTTCGATACCGTGGTCAAGACTATTGCGAACTAAGTGCGTAAGCGGATCGATAATTCGCTCAATCAAACTCTTATCCAACTCTGTTGAGCTGCCGATCAATGTCAGTTCTACTTTTTTATTCAATTTTCCTGCCAAATCCCGCACTAAACGTGGATAACGGCTAAAAACATATTCCATCGGCATCATGCGGATCGACATGACAGACTCTTGTAAGTCACGAGAATTGCGCTGCAATTGAGCCATACAACTCAACAATTCACTGTGTTTTGTCGGCTCTAAAGCATCACAATGCTGCGCCAGCATAGATTGAGTGATCACCAGCTCACCTACCAGATTGATGAGTTGATCCACTTTCTCAACAGCCACACGAATGCTGGAAGATTCCACACGTTGACGCGGTGATCCTGCTACCGGAGGCGGTGCCGGACGACCAACTTCATGTAAATCTGCTTTTTTCTTCGCGCTATTTGTACTATTTACATTATTCGCATTAACAGACTGTGGTATATCTACAGTGGCAGAGGCCACATTATTTATGACAGTATTTGGCGTTGTAGTATCGGATGATGTCGTATTTTCTTCAGTTTTTGATTCTGCCGGTTGGGGATCCGATACAGACAAAAAAGTTATCTGCTCAGGTTCAACCACAAAACACAATACCGCAGTAATATCATCTTCTGTTGCAGATGTGATTAATGAGGCCTCAAGGCTATCTGTGGTTTGTTCAACGTCATAAACTTCGCCAAGATGTCCGAGTTCATCTTTCATCAAAGCAACTTCACGCTCTTTCAACCCAGACAAATGAACACGGATCCTGCCCTGATCTATTGCCACAGCCGGAGCGCTTTTTTCTTCTGATTGGCCAGGTTGATCTGTTGTTACTGCTTGTACTCCCTTCTCTTCCTGACTTTCTGTCTCATGTTGGATAGTCTCTTCCATTACAGGCTCAGCTTCAGATATTGCAGTAAAAACTTCCATATTTTGCTGCTCTTCCTGCTGCTTATCTTCTTGTAACTCTAATGCAAGCTGACGCAATGTCTCGCAGATATAATTGAATGTATCTTCATCTGGCTCCTGAGAACTTTTATAGGCATCCAATTGTTGCTGCATAATATCTTTCGCTTCTAAAAACAGGTTGATAATGTCAGTTGTCAGGCGTATTTCGTCACGTCTGGCACTATCCAGCAGATTCTCCAATACATGTGTAGTTTGTTGTAGCTTGGTAAAACCAAATGTCGCAGCGCCCCCCTTAATGGAGTGGGCACTGCGAAAAATGGCATTTAGCTGTTCATGATCAGGTTCATCGGCATTGAGCAACAATAAATGTTGCTCCATATCCGCCAATAGTTCATCTGCTTCATCAAAAAAAGTCTGATAAAACGCGGTAATATCCATCGTTACTTACTCTGTCACCTTATTAGTATCACTTGCCGATTCTACTTTTGGCTGTCCGGGCGTTGTGATTTCATTGGATTGTCTGGTGGGCTGCTGAGAAGGCGTTCCCTCATTCGAATCCATTCTGATGACGTCTTGTATGTCCATACTACTGCTAGCAGTCATGGCGTTACCGCCGCTGTTTTCCTGCTCAATCCGTTTTTCTGCTTCCTTATTCAAAACAATAATGCTGATACGGCGATTAACCGGAGCATCGGGAGCAATATCTTTCTGCATACTGACGGTGGATGCCATGCCAACAACCCGCAGGACTTTGGATTCATCCAAGCCACCAATTAACAACTCTCGTCTTGATGCATTTGCACGGTCTGAAGAGAGCTCCCAGTTACTGTAACCGCGTTGTCCATTGATATATTGCAAATTATCAGTGTGCCCAGACAGGCTGATCTTATTTGGAATGGTATTCAGGATTGGTGCAATTGCCCGCAAGATATTGCTCATATAGTTTTCAACTTTTGCACTACCAATCATAAACATCGGACGATTTTCCCTGTCGATGATTTGAATGCGTAAGCCTTCATCCATCATGTCAATCAATAAGTGCGGACGCAATTCTTTGAGAAGAGGATCAGTGATGATCAGTTGATCAAGTTGTTGACGCAACCGATCCAAACGACGAGTCTCCTCACTAGTTTCAACTTGCTTGTTCTGACGGAAAACTTCTCCATCCTGCTGGAAAACGTCATCCCCCCCTCCAGGGATCGGGTTTGTATTATCACTACTCTGTTTCCCCTTATTGATTGCAACCTGCAAAGGGGTACGGAAATATTCTGCAATACTGGTCAATTCCTGTGGACTGGCGATAGATACCAGCCACATAACCAGAAAAAAAGCCATCATTGCAGTCATGAAGTCGGCATATGCAATTTTCCATGAGCCGCCACTATGACTATGACCATGTTTTTTTCGCTTTTTTATTCTGATAACAGAAACATTATTCGCTCTCATAATTAGTCTTCAGCTTCTTGTTGTACGGGGACCTTAACCCTACGAACATGCTCTTCAAGTTCTGTAAATGAAGGACGATCTGTGAGAAATAATGTTTTACGACCAAATTCAACCGCAATTTGTGGGGCATAACCATTCATGCTGGAAAGCAGAGTAACTTTAATACATTGCATCATTTTTACCTGCTCACTACTGCGCTGACGCAACAAAGTCGCTAAAGGAGAAACAAAACCGTAAGCCAGTAAGATCCCCAGAAATGTTCCTACCATTGCGTGAGCAATCAATACTCCGAGTTCTCCTGCTGGCCGATCTGCCGAACCTAACGCATGAACTACGCCCATCACGGCCGCAACAATCCCAAATGCGGGTAATGAATCTCCCACCATTGTCAGACTGGTTGCAGGAACTTCACTTTCCTGCTCATAAGTCTCAATTTCTTCATCCATCAGGGCTTCGATTTCATGTGGATTCATATTACCGCTGATGATCAAACGCATATAATCCGTGATGAAGTTCATCAGATAAGGATCTTTCAGTAAGCGGGGATATTGTGTGAAGATATCACTCTGTTGCGGATTCTCAATATCACGCTCCAGAGCCAAAAGCCCATGTTGGCGGGATTTAGATAGCAGACGGAACTGTAAAGCCATCAGATCCATGTACATCGCTTTATTGTATTTTGATCTACGCAATACTTTTGGTAAAACACGCAATGTAGCCTTTATCGCCTTGCCATTGTTGCCCACGATAAAAGCACCAATGCCCGCACCTGTAATAATCAAAAATTCCGCTGGCTGATAAAGTGCGCCCATGTGACCACCGACAAGCAGATAGCCACCAATTACCGCACCAAAAACCATGATATATCCTAAAAGTACTAACACGCGATATCCTTTAGCTAAGTTGGTGAGCAGATGGGATTTGAACAGGGCAATTTAGTCAATGAGGAAGAGGATAGTTGTAGATTACAGGCCAGAGTAACCAAAACCTGTAATCTAGTTTTCACTTTCCCATTTAAATTCACATAGCTTGCTGAGCAAATCCATCCAGCAGTTGTGAATTAGTATCGGCAGGTTGCGTGGAAAGTTTACGTTTTTTTACTGCTCTTGAAGGCGGCTGGCAAAGACTACAAACAAAACTATTTACCGGTTGGTGAGCGTGTGTGATAAAAGTTCCACCACAGCATCGACACTCGGTTGGCTGTAACATCCCACTATCGACAAAACGAATGAGAGTCCAGGCTCTGGTTAGAGCCAAAACTGGCCCATCTTCACTCGCCGGAGGGCATTGCTCAAGATATAACCTATAAGCCTTTACTACAGCTTCAACACCAGCACAATGTCCACTTTTCAACAGGAAACGGTAAGCATTGTAGAACATAGAAGAATGAATATTCTGTTCCCAAGTCATAAACCAATCCGTCGAAAAGGGGAGCATCCCTTTAGGCGGAGGGCTTCCCCGCAATTCTTTATACAGTTTGATCAACCTTCCCCGGCTTAATTGCGTTTCACTTTCAAGCATCTGCAACCGTGCGCCTAAAGTGATGAGCTCCATTGCCAACTGAATATCTTTAGCTTCCTGGACAATACTTTTCTCAACCATCTTTATGCTCTTTTCTTGATTGAAGCGTCATCCTGCGTGGATAACTGTTGAAAAAGATGGGTAGATAGCAAGATCCCTGTATGGATTTGTTGCAAATCATCCACCCGTGATTCCTTCGTCAACTGCTGTACAGTTTCGTGATCTTCAAACCGAAAATGGCAAATCAGTTGGTTTGTTTCAGCTAATTTTACTAACTGAGGCAATGTCAGCTCGGCCAACGTATCAGCCATAGATTCACTAATACCTAAACGGAACATCGCAGACGCTTTCTCATGGTTAATTAGCCGTTGTGCTAAAAGCAAATACGATAAATTTATGTCATAAATATGTTTGAGCAATTCAACCGTACTCATTTCTATATATCCCGTCCGATTACATGAAAAAATCAATTAAGTGATCAAAGAATCACTCACGACAAAATTACCAGTAGCATGAGATTCAATAATCTCCGACATAACTGAAATATACATCTTTAGCCAGAGCAGTAACTGTCCTTTGTATTACTCTTGGGATCGCCCAATTTCTAAAATATTTCGGTAATGGATTGTAAAAGTATTATTGCGTCATCTGGATAATGAACTTGCCACAATTGATTAAGAATATTCTTAATACTAATTAACTTTACTCCTGAATCATCAATTTATACAACGGAGAATATATGTCATTTTAAATACTATGTGACATACATCACAAAACTACCTTTTTTTATTATGATTCTAGCTCATTAACTATTCAAGCAAAAGAAAACAAAAATAGTCTATAATTAATAAGTTAAATTATTTAAATAAAAATATTAGATACCATTTTTTGTTTTATACGATCTATTAAACTTATAAATTTAAAATAACGATAAAAAATCCTTTCTTTAGCTAAATTATCAAAATATTATTAAAAATTGTTTCCTGATAATGTGGGTAGGTACTCATCTTCCACTATTAGTTGTTTTAGATCATAGTTATGCCAAATTTATTAATCATATGTGAATACTAGTTATTAAAAAGATACCACTCTGATCATTTTTAATTTACGATTGTACCATTTTCACACAATGACTGAGGCAATATCGACCTCACTTAGAGTACAAGTATCGCACAGATCACAAAAATAAGATAAAATACAGTATGATGTTGAAATAAAAAAACATCTGCATCTTTACCCCAAAGCAATAGTAATCAACACATCTCCGATACCCCAACAAATACCACCACATAGCAATGCCAGTTCCACTTTACCAAACCATCACAATTGATAAATTTTATTTATTAAAATTGACACGCAGAATGACAGCCTTTGACATTATTTTAACAAAAACCGCATTGGCGGTTATTCACAGCCAAAGAGCACTCCACAAGCCAAAATCATAAGAAAAAATTATAATATGTATCCTTCACAGCCTCATAAATGTTAAGAATAATCGATGGTTATGTCACTCATCTGATCAGTTTATAAACTGACATATAAAGTACAAAATAACCTATTGTCCTAATATTAATTTCCTAAAATAGGATAAATTCAGAAACAAAATAATTCCAAAAGGCAAATTAACCAGCAAATTATTATACACCGCAAAACTAAATTTAAAAAGTAATTTACAGTTTAAGTAGAATGCAGAAAAACAATAGATAGAATAAAAACAAATAGTATCTTATTTTTCTTAATTTGAAATATAAATAATAACAAGACATGTAATAAAACAATTCAAATAAAAAAAATAGTATACAAAAATAATTCTATTACTCCGTTAAATTCATAATTATTATGATAGCGGGTTCGTAGTTAAAGAATAACATCAATACCTATTCAAAATATCTGCTAAAAATCATTAATAGCCAGAGTTATTGATACGAAAATTGCGATGGCTATTTTCTTAATCAAGATAGAATAAGATATTAATTAATGGGAATTACTCACAATCATTCACCAATACTATGAATATAAAATCGTTTTATCACATGAATGACAATACAGTAGATTATAAGCTTCCTCAATTACTCAAGGAAAATATTCCCCAGGTAACAAGTTTAACTCTTATGAAAGTAGTAAATGATGATCATGATATGTAACTACCTAATGGCATTGTTATTAATATCATCAATAATACAGGTAAAACGATGGTACTTTATACAATCAGTTTTTTGCGCAACATATGTACATCTGATTTTTGTGATAACACCTCTTTCACTACTCTCCAGATTGGAATACGGCTTAATGTTATACACTATTAGTTCAGATAAATACCACATAAAATATGTTGTAATATAGAAAACAAAAGGTGTCAGAGCATAAAATACCCGATATTTTTCACATCCTATTTGAGAGATTTTCTCAAGAACCTTTTATCCATTTTAATCCCCCCACAAAGACTTAATGTGAAATATCGTACATTAGGTTTTGTACAAGTTAATAAATGGTTAACACAGGTAAAAATAGAATAAATGCACTGGTAACAGTACAGAAAATACTTTCCAAAATTCTATCTGACCATCATATTTAAATACCACATAATATTACCAAACGTTTTCCTTATCTTTTGACGCCTTCTTCTAATACCATCTGATTTTTACCAAGCAAAATGACCCCTGCAAATTCTTTTGTGATATCCATCTCAATATCCACATAACTACTTCAACATACTGCAATATCAGTACATCATTTATTCCATCATCAGAAAGATCTATTGCAGGCTTATTATTTTGTAGTGTCTTTAAAGTGCATGATTTTTTCCGAAGGATTAAGTTAAAAAAACAGATCTTAATTCCACTTCTTTTGAAAGGTTTTCATCACTCATACATTCAATATCAAGGCAACTAAGAATATTCTCAATATCTAACTCCATATCATGAAAAATTTTAACGATAATGACAGAATTATCTTCGGCAAACACCTTAATCGAAATACTCACTCTTTTTCGTTATTAACAGAAAGTAGATGTTTCACTTCATCAAGATTTAATTCACGTATTGCTAAGATTAACACCCTGAAACCTTGTTCGTTATGGCAGCTAACCAATTACATGATATTGTTACGACTTTCTTCAGTGAGAGGAATAGCGACTCCTTTTTCTACACATGGCAGTAAACAGATCACATCCTTTCTGCTATGCCTTTAAGAATCAATTGGTAGTTTTTCTGTGATTCCTACACAAAAATTGATAACTTCCAACTAACACAACTAAAAGGTAACTCATCAATTTTTCTGTAGCCGTGAAGAAAACGAATCTCCACTTTCTTTGACTTCCATATCTGATAATAAAGTTTTTGGTGCTGCCTAACTGAGAATAATGTTCATTATCATTAATGAAAGTATTTATAATCAATAACATTCTATGTTATCAATGTAATGACGCTATTTCATGGGCAACACCTTATTTATACTAAGAAATGAAGGAGGATCGTCCACACAAGCTCCTTATAAAATAATTAGATTACTTATATAAAATCATTCTAATCGGGTAACTCAGCAGCAATTTTCCAGTTAACTGAACTAACACTTTTTTCTAAACTCACTCGACAAACAATCGATTCGATCTCTTTTTGCTTCGCAGGTGTTGCCAATATTTCTGCACACACCTCAAGTCTATTTGGTTGTAGGGTATCAGTACTACTTAATGATTGTAGCCGAATGTTTAATCCATTAATTGCTTGCAGGATCAGCGTCCTGATTAATATTTCATCACTGATATCACAGATAATTTGGATCTTATAACGCTGCTCTAAATCTAAAGCTAGTTGTTGAGGATGAGCATTAATTCTCTGAGCCGCTTCTCTCAATAAAATATTTGCGGATAGAATTATTGCAGTCGCAATACTCGCTGACCAATATTGCCCTAACCCACACAAAACCCCAATACCTGCCGAACACCATAAAGTTGCCGCTGTATTTAAGCCACGAATATTCATTCCTTCTCTCATGATCACACCAGCACCTAGAAAACCAATACCAGATACAATCTGCGCAGCAATACGTCCAGGGCTATCAGTCGAAGTTGATATTGAACAAAGAATAAAAACCGCAGCGCCAGTGGCAACTAAGGCATTGGTTCTCAATCCTGCCATACGTTGACGCCACTGACGTTCTGCACCAATTAATGCCCCGAAACACATAGCTGATAGTAAATGAATAGCAATAGAGGTTAGAAACATAACACTCTCCCAATAATATTAAAATGGATAAATATATTCCTTTTATCTGCCAGGTTACTTATTCATTGGCTTAGCTCATTTGCCAACCGTTCATTTACAGTCCCTACGCTGCAATCCAAAATCTATTAGGTATAGTATCCAGGCTTGATTCAGGATTTTTATAGCTGAGTACTTAATTGGCTTAGAGTTTTCAGATAATCTCAAGCCTGCAATTAAAATGATCTTACGCTTTGCAGGTACTATCTCTAATCGCTATTCATTTTTTTGAATTGAGCTAAGGTTCAACGGGTAGCCTAAAGAAATAATTTCTTTATTTTGTACAATAGGAACAGGACCGAATATAGAAATTCGATCTGGTTATTGATATGTCCCCGGAGGGAACAAGGAATGAGTATAAAGTTGCATTATAGATACCCCGACATATCTGTTGATACTATATTTAAAAGATTTAAAATAGCAGCTCTACAGCATTGCGTGATTTTTCGGGAGAGTACAACTTGTGGAAATTAAGTAGTACTGCACACCATTTCAGGTAAGCAGTAAATTGAATGTAAATGAACAGCTTACCGAATCATTTTTTATTAAACCTAAAACTTTGACTGTTCAATTATCAGCACTCCGATAGAATTTTGCCGGGAGTATAATCAGGTAAAATGGATAAGTAAAGACTCTAATTAATAAATGAACTAAAAAAATACTATCTTTAGCCTCTGTTCAATAAAAAATTACCGCAGTTTATAATATATAAATGTTATTTTTTATTAAAAAATATTCTATAAACAAAAAGCCCGCCAAGGCATTTTAGCATGGCGAGCTTAATAAGGCATGAAGGCTAAATTAGATAGCAGTTACGTTTGCTGCTGCTGGGCCTTTGGCACCATCTTCAATGGTGAACTCTACGTTCTGGCCTTCAGCCAGAGTTTTGAAACCGTTACCTTGAATGGCAGAGAAGTGAACGAATACGTCTTTGCTACCATCGGTTGGAGTAATGAAACCAAAACCTTTGGACTCGTTGAACCACTTCACTTGACCTGTCATTTTCATGTGACTTTCCTATATATCAAAAAAAACTCGCCACCTCGGGCATGTGTTGGCCAGTATCAGCTATTACTTATGGAGGCACTAAGAAGGAAACGGTCTACAAAGGCTACTTAGGATAGCACTTTTACACATAACGCATTAACTCAAGATGTCGTACATAAAGTAGGTCTGTTTATCAGGCCAGACGCATTAACGCATGACCGCACAGGAATAGCAACCTTTTTATGTATTATCGATCTAAAAAAAATTTATACGCTCAATATTAGAACAGATTAACCGAATAAATAGATGAATTTATGATTTTATTTGATTTATTCAAATTTTATCTTAATAAAAAATCCTCGTGTTCTTTCCAGACAATAACAGTTTTGCAAATAAAAAAAAGTAATTGCTATACAGGTGGATGCTCTGGGCATGATAACCTTAAAAATGTTAACACTTTTAATTCGATAACAGATTTCTACAATAATCGGGCTAGTATTATGGATATCATCAAACAGATATTGATTCAGGATCTTGAGCGGATCAATCTCGCAGAGCATCGAGATGGTAAGGTGCATTTTAATAGCATCTTTATTCACCAGCATCCATACCTGTTTTTGGCGATGATCGTTGCTTATGTTTTCCTCGCTGTACTGATGTGGTATGCCCCCTATTTTGGCGTTTGGTCACTTATCCTATTTACCATGCTTTTTTTCGCCATGGCTGCCGTTCTGCTGTTTGATATCAAACCGGTTTATCATTTTGAAGACATTGATGTACTAGATTTACGCGTCTGCTACAACGGTGAGTGGTTCGTTGATGAAAAAGTATCTCAGGATGCTGTCAACACAATACTTGCTCATCCAAATGTATCTAACGAAATAAAGAATGAAATCAAACGAATCATCAGGCGAAAAGACGGAATTTGTTTTTATGATGTATTTATGATTGCCTGTTCAGAACAATCGCCTTATTTTCAATCTTCTAAGGTTGAACAAAAATATGTAATTTCAGCAAAGTAGTATATTCATAGCACAATGCGCTCATATGATGAGCAACCAATAGAAAAATAGAATTTTTGCGTTGACACTCTCTGAGTTCATCGTTACTATTCGCCTCATTCTCAGGAACACAACAATTCCTCCATAGTTCAGTCGGTAGAACGGCGGACTGTTAATCCGTATGTCACTGGTTCGAGTCCAGTTGGAGGAGCCAAATTCTAAAAAGCCCGATTTTAGCTCTGCTGGTCGGGTTTTTTGCTATCTATCCCTTTGTGGGTTATCTCTGACTCTAACGAACAATTTTCTATCTTGCTCAGATACGTTTTCTATCGCCACACTGAACACTACTTAACCAATTGAATTTATTTTTTATTTTTTCTCTTTACAACTCTTCTGTATTCCCCTATTATTCGCCTCGTTCTCAGGAACGCAGCAATTCCTCCATAGTTCAGTCGGTAGAACGGCGGACTGTTAATCCGTATGTCACTGGTTCGAGTCCAGTTGGAGGAGCCAAATTCTAAAAAGCCCGATTTTAGCTTTGCTAGTCGGGCTTTTTACTTTTTATCACTGGTAATAATGCTAATAACCACATCTACCTGGCCCAATCACATTTCCCCCCAACTCTCTAATCATTACTTATATTCCTATTATACAGATAAAAAATTGGCGATGTTTTTCGCTACTATCTTTCCTGTTAGTTCTATGTAATTAGTTCTACCTGTAATTTTCTCTGCGATCTCATTTCAGAGAATACAATGAGATCTTAATTTCATATACAAGATATAAAAAATTATAGTATTGGTGATATTTCGTCATAAAAAATGATAAAACATCATCACCTTGAATAACCATCAACCACTTGAACTTATTTTTCATTATTTCTGCTTTACAACCCTTCTCCATTCCCCTATTATTCGCCTCGTTCTCAGGAACACGGCAATTCCTCCATAGTTCAGTCGGTAGAACGGCGGACTGTTAATCCGTATGTCACTGGTTCGAGTCCAGTTGGAGGAGCCAAATTTTAAAAAGCCCGATTTTAGCTCTGCTAGTCGGGCTTTTTGCTTTCCGATGATCATGTTCACCACTTATGCCCTGTTTATCAATTTTTTCTGTAAAATTTTGATTATCTTCCTGAAAAAACAAGAAAAAGCTGAAAAAAAGCGCATAAAGTACATATTAACAACAAACAAACCATTATTATGATTTTCTTCTTTGACAAATAGAAAGAGAGCCGTTAATATTCGCCCCGTCTTGAAGGAGTTCCTCCATAGTTCAGTCGGTAGAACGGCGGACTGTTAATCCGTATGTCACTGGTTCGAGTCCAGTTGGAGGAGCCAGCTTCAATTCACCCTCGTTTTGTTACTTCTATTTTTCCTTTTTTGATACGATTAATTTCCTCTGAATACCCTAACTTACATGAAATTAAAGACTTGATTCTGCAAAAATGTAGAATTTCATCATTTAATAATAGCTATTTAACTATTTTCTCTTTATCATCTTCCTCCGGCTTAAGGAATGCTGAATCAGCATCCGTCATTTTTCATCTATATTCTGGAGCCGGTTCCATGACTACTGAATCTTATACTATTAAAATCCGCCGCCCTGACGACTGGCATGTTCATTTTCGCGATGGTGATATATTGAAAACCATTGTCCCCCATACCAGCCGCTTTTTTGGCCGAGCTATTGTCATGCCCAACCTTGTTCCTCCCGTAGTAGATATTTCCAGCGCCAGAGCCTATAAAGAGAGGATCATGGCAGCCATTCCGTCAGAACATTCATTCGAACCACTGATGACATGCTATCTCACGGATTCAACAGACAGCTCACAAATTGAAATCGGTTATAAAGAGGGCACTTTCACGGCCTGTAAACTCTACCCCGCAAATGCAACAACTAATTCCAGCCATGGTGTTTCTGACGTACAAAAGATATATCCTTTATTGGAAACAATGGAAAACTTGGGCATGCCTCTATTAATTCATGGTGAAGTTACCGCAGCTCATATTGATATTTTTGATAGGGAAGCCCGCTTCATCGAACAAGTGATGGAACCCTTACGTAAGCAGTTCCCTGATCTGAAAGTTGTTTTTGAGCATATTACGACTAAAGAAGCTGCCGAGTACGTTCTTGAAGGCAACGATAAATTAGGAGCGACACTAACACCACAACACTTGATGTTTAACCGTAATCATATGTTGGTCGGGGGTATCCGTCCTCATCTTTATTGCCTGCCTGTATTAAAACGTAATATTCATCAAGAAGCGTTACGTTCAGCCATCGCCAGTGGTTGTGACCGTTTCTTCTTAGGAACAGACTCCGCCCCTCATTTGTTGCACCGCAAAGAATCTTCCTGTGGTTGTGCGGGTGTTTTCAATGCGCCTACTGCCTTGGCTGCCTACGCCACTGTTTTTGAAGAAATGGATGCAATGGATCACTTTGAAGCATTCTGCTCTCTAAATGGCCCGAAATTTTATGATTTACCCGTTAATGAAGGATTTATTGAACTTATACGCAAGCCTACACCAGTTACCGAATATATCGAATATGCTGGTGAAAAACTGATTCCATTCCTGGCTGGAGAAGATTCAGGATGGGAAGTAACAGTAGTTCATTCTTAAGCAAGTTTAAATCACAAAAGTTTTAGTTTCTTATTATCAGATAAAATGACCAATATCTGGTTTCTACAACTGGTTGTAGTATTAGATTGATAAAAAGGTTTATACTGCAACTGCTCATCCTTAGATGAGTTCCACTGCTCTTAGTCAATTATATCAATCAAGATGCTGTAGTCTGATTAGGAGGTTATATGGGACAAAAAAATGAAATAATCCAAACCCACCCAGTTGTAGGTTGGGACATCAGTATCGTGGATACTTACGACGCCATGATGATTCGTCTTCATTACTTATCCTCCCAAGATCAAGCCACAGATAATGTTAGTATTGACAAAACATTGTGGTTGACGACAGGGGTTGCAAAACAACTGATCCTAATCTTGCAGGCTGGAATCGAGAAGCTTGAATCATCGGAATACACTCAACTTGACTATACGAAACATTAACAACAAACTTGAAAATTCAAACACAACTGGACACTCAATACACTGAGTGTCCAGCATGAGTATCAAAACAAATTTCAGCCGATAAAATCATTTATATAGTTTATTATTCTGTACAATACTGTATCATACAACTATGTCCGTTCGCTTGATTCTAAAATATCAAGCAACCTAATTCATTTAATAATAACCGCTATAGAACAAGGATGTTCAATTAATGAAATTATTAATCATTGATGAGTGTCATTATACACGTCTTGGGATCATTGAATTTCTAAAAGAAAATACAGATATCTTTCCAACAGAAGCTCATTCAATTCCGGGAGCGATAAATATTCTGTCAATATTTTCGCCTGATATTGTTTTGATGAACCTGACACATTATGGTCATCACAGTTCATATTGTGAACAAATGAAGTTATTGATTTCATTAGTTCGTGATACCCGTATATATATCTATCTTGATAAACCATACCCATGGATAGAAAATCATATCCAATTGACTAATAAGGATTTTATTTTACCAAAAAGGAATCTGTCCTTGTTGTTAGCACGGCTAAAAGAGATGGCATCACATGATATTCAACGTTATTTTGCCAACTTCAACATAAAAAGTTCTATTTTTAGTCAACAAGAAAACAGGATCATCTATTATTGGATGCTGGAATTAGATACCTATAAAATTGCCAAATTACTAAATATAAGTAGCAGTACAGTTTATTCACATAAACGGCATATCATAGAAAAAATAGGAGTAACCAACAAAATAGAGCTACTTTTCGTTTATAATATTTTTAAATATCTCTGCTAACACTACAAAAATAACTAAATTGGCGTAATAATACTTAAATTATTACGCCAATTTTTGTATCTGCCTGAGAGAAGATACTTAAGATAAATTTATTACTTATTGGATTGTAATGAGGTAATATTTAGACCGTCACTCAACCGATAACGAGATTTATTAAAAATCTTAGCCCCATTTTCTCTTCCTGCCCTGCGAGCACGTTGCTCATCTTCAGGGAGTGACATTTCCTCCCGACAAACATCGCTACAACATCCCTCAAACTGCTCAGCACAGGCTGGACATTGAATAAATAGCAAATGGCATCCATCATTTTTACAGTTAGTGTGGCTATCACAAATTTCACCACACTGATGACAATGAGCGATAACGTCCTCAGAAATACGCTCTCCCATACGCTCATCAAAAACAAAATTTTTACCAATAAAGCGAACAGGTAAACCTTGCTCTTTTACTTTGCGGGCATACTCAATAATGCCACCTTCTACATGGTAAACGTTGTTAAAACCATTGTGGAGCATGTAGGCACTCGCTTTTTCACAACGGATCCCGCCAGTACAATACATAACGATATTTTTATCTTTATCATCTTTCAACATTTCTACTGCCATCGGCAATTGTTCACGAAATGTATCTGATGGGATCTCAATTGCGTTTTCAAAATGCCCAACTTCATATTCATAATGGTTACGCATATCGACAAACACAGTATTAGGATCATCCAGCATTTGGTTGACCTGAGCGGCTTTCAGGTACTCACCCGTTTTTGACGGATTAAAAGTTTCATCATCAATACCATCAGCAACAATGCGTTCACGCACTTTCATACGTAATACCCAAAATGACTTGCCATCATCTTCCAGCGCAATATTGAGTCGCAGGTTATACAAAGCAGGATCAGTTGCATCCAATAATACTTTCAGAGCATCAACATTTTTGGAAGGTATGCTGATTTGCGCATTGATACCCTCTTTGGCGATATAAACCCGCCCAAAGACTGATAATTCAGTAAATTTTTGATATAAACTATCACGAAAGACTTGTGGTTCAGAAATAGTAAAATACTTATAAAAAGAAATAGTTGTGCGTGGCTCTACTTCAGCCAACATGCGCTCTTTCAACTCTTTATTAGAAATACGGTTATGTAACACTGGCATGGTGTTCAAAATACCCTTATAGTTTGTTGATATTTATACATTTATGTCCGTCTGTGTTCACAGCGTGTCTACACTAGATCATTATCGACAATTTTAACCAGAAACCCCACACGCTACACTTGAGGTTTTTATTCCCTGCAATATTACTTTTTTCTGTGACCCAGATCTATCAATCCCTGTCCTGAATCAGCTTAATCCCCGAACTAGCTTACTTATCACAGTATTACTTTGAGCAATTTCTACCGGAATAAAACAATTATTTGAATATGATACTGAGGAATATCATAATCGTATCCTAACACAGCACGGCCAGGGCATAGGGGAAGCTTCTAGTTGTTATTAGTTGATGAGTCATTTAGTGCCCCGGTATTTCGATATTCTACTAAAAAGTGTCACAATACCCCCTGTATTACTCTTAAGACCTTATAATATAGTTTTTTTTATAGTTAGATTATTATCTTTAATACACTGAAAACACATGATACAAGCACCCTCTTTTCGTTGTTCACTTTTACATCCCCGCTACTGGCTGACGTGGCTAGGTATCGGCATACTCTATCTGCTGGTCTTACTTCCTTACCCTGTAATTTACTGGCTAGGAACCCGGCTTGGTCGGTTATCACAACGTTTTTTAAAAAAACGGGCCAAAATCGCTGAACGCAATCTGGCTCTCTGTTTCCCTAATATGCCACCGGAGGAACGGAATAAATGGCTGGTCAAAAACTTTGAATCTGTTGGTATGGGGTTATTTGAAACCGGTATGGCTTGGTTCTGGCCTGACTGGAGAGTTAAACGCTGGTTCAAAATTACAGGACGAGAGAATATCCAAAAGGTGCAAGCCACAGGTCAGGGGATCATCGTAATTGGGATCCATTTTCTGACACTGGAGCTGGGAGCCCGTATTTTTGGTATGCTCAATCCGGGCATCGGGGTTTATCGCCCGAACGATAATCCGGTTATCGATTGGTTACAAACCTGGGGGCGTTTACGTTCCAACAAATACATGTTGGACAGAAAAGATGTTAAAGGCATGATCCGTTGCCTGAAAAATGGTGAAATCGTTTGGTACGCACCAGATCATGATTATGGTCCACGTAAAAGCGTATTCGCCCCGTTATTTGCTGTTGAACATGCCGCAACAACAACCGGAACTTCAATTCTGGTTAGATTATCCAATCCCGCTTTATTACCTTTTACACCACGCAGATTACCTGATGGAAAAGGTTATGAGCTGATTATTCAACCTGCTGTAGAAAATTTCCCTGAAAAAGATGAAGTCGAAGCAGCAACCTTTATGAATAAAGTGATCGAGCAGGAAATTATGCAAGCTCCGGAGCAATACATGTGGTTACACCGCCGTTTTAAAACACGTCCTAAAGATATGCCATCTTTATATAGTGATAATATTCATTAGCCAGTCATCATTAGAAAACGCTAAGGCAGCCATTTTTTACGTGGCTGCCTGAGTTCTGGCAAACGAAAGTTATCGATTAAATCATAAAATAACCATCACTATCTCCCACAAGCATCGGAGATCTCCATCTCGGAATAGAGATTCCCTCGTTCTTTCTCCAATTTCTGTCTGGTTTCACGATAACATTTGCGTCGAACTGAACGATGGGTCATTTCGTTGAAAAAATTCCTTTCCCTTATTTGATAAGAAAATCCCAGTTTTTTGAATCCAACAGACTCGTTGTATGGGGGGGGCAATCCGTTCATAAAATACCTTTCTTTGGCATAATTCCAGTCGGAAGGAAGCCCGGTATACGTTTTCGAATCGTGTCTTTTGGTGTATTCCTTCAACTCTTCTTCTCGTTTTTCAGCCAGGGCATTGTCTTGTGCTAACTTATTAATGTTCCAATAATTGGTGTCCAGTTCTTCCCTTTTTTTCAGATATTCTCCTGAAGGTTTGTTATCAGCGGGTATATCACTTTTATAGCTGAAATCGTACGCTGCTGCCTGAGAACAGCCAATTACCGTAAGAAAAAACAGACTATGTATTCCTTTTATTTTCATAAATCCCCTAATGTAACTATTACAAGTATTATTATTTAATAATCATTACCACCTTAGATCAACTACCAGTAATGGGTAGTTCCAAAATCAAAACAAATACCCCTTTACAAACAATAGTAATTTCAACATGCTAGGTCACATTTTTTTAAAAACAAAGTGAGTTTCTGATGCGTTCATACCCTATTTATCATGTCGATGCTTTTACAGAAAAAAACTTCTCCGGTAATCCCGCTGCTGTTGTCTTACTGGACGAATGGTTATCAGATGAAACATTGACCGCCATTGCTGCTGAGATCAACCTCTCAGAAACTGCTTTTTTAGTTGGTGATCACCTACGCTGGTTTACTCCCAGAGTGGAAGTCAATTTATGTGGGCATGCAACACTGGCGACAGCTTTTGTTCTCGTTGAACAACATTCTTATCAAAATAATCCAATTACATTCAAAACCCGTTCTGGAGAACTTAGTGTCACCCATCAGGATGGCGTTTTTACATTAGACTTTCCTGCCGCTGGTTACCAAGAAGAGAAAACACTTCTTCCCATCATGCAAGAGGCTGTAGGGCAAGAGATCAACGAGGTATTGGCTTCCCATGATCGTTATATCTGTGTACTGGATTCTGCCGATAAGGTTCTTCATGCCCGACCACACTTTGATAAAATAGCCGCCCTTCCGCTGCCGGGGCTTGCCATTACTGCTTCTGGCGATTCATCTACCGACTTTGTTTCGCGCTATTTTGCTCCAGCAAAAGGCATTAATGAAGACCCTGTCACAGGTTCAGCTCATTGTGTTCTGGCACCTTTCTGGGGAACAAGGCTCAATAAGTCGGTACTTCGTGCCCGTCAGTTATCAGAGAGGGGTGGCGATATATTATGCGAAATACAAGGAAAACGTGTTTATCTGACAGGAAAAGCAAAATTATTTTCTTATGGGAAAATAGTGTATTAAATCAATAAATTTCTTGCTTTGAAAAGTAGCAGCTCAAAAGTATTCAAGTACTAAGGAAAGATATGATTCAACTATATATGTTTTATCTTGGTGGAAACGCTGGAAAATCCAATATCGAAGTTCATGATGTCCAGTTTGTTGCAGTGAATAAGATTGAAGAAGCATACCCTGTATTACGTGATGTCTGGTTTGGTGATAAAGATAAACTTCATCTGGATGGTTATATGCCTGTCACATGGGCCGACGGTTATGATATTTCCCTCAGCGATAACGAATACCACGGGGAGATGAACCTCTATTTCGTAAACATGGGAGGTTACCAAAATGACTCTCTGGCAGAAGCACACGAATTTGGATTTTTCGTTGCTCATAGCGTAGAAGATGCAAAAGAAAAAGCTAAAAAATATTTGCTCACTGGTTATGATCAGCTACATAAAGACAACCTAAAAGACGTTGATGACTGCCTGCTTTTGGGACAAATCAGCGACTACCATGTTCATCTGACTGAAAACCCTCACGGTCAGCCAGATAAACCAGAATGGCAAGGATACCGCCCTATCGGGATCTGATGAAAAATAGTCAGCAAAACAATTCAGTTTCTGCTGACTATCAATCAGAACATACAATTGCCTGAAGTCGCTAATTTTACGTTCAATTATCGACCAGCAAATCTGAATTAATTTCTGCAATGGACTTTGCTCCCGTCAATGTCATTGCAACCCGTATTTCTTTTTCAATCAGATCCAATAAATTAGAAACTCCTGCTTCTCCGGCTGCTGCCAATGCATAAGCAAAAGCACGCCCCAATAAAACACTATCAGCCCCCAATGCGATCATTCGTACTACATCCAACCCGGTACGAATACCGGAGTCAGTCAGAATAGTGAGGTCATTTTTGACAGCATCGGCAATAGCTGGTAAAGCTCTGACGGTTGAAAGAACACCATCCAACTGGCGCCCTCCGTGATTAGAAACCACAATACCATCCGCACCAAAACGGACAGCATCCTTAGCATCGTCAGGATCGAGAATACCTTTAATAATCATTGGCCCTTTCCAGCAATCGCGGATCCACTCTAAATCTTTCCACGATATGGATGGATCAAAATTGCTTCCCAACCAACCAATATAATCCCCCAATTTGGTGGGTACACCACGATATTTAGATATGTTACCGAGATCATGGGGCTTACCCATCAAGCCAACACTCCATGCCCACTGTGGATGCGTTATCGCCTGCAAAAAACGCCGTAAAGAAGCATTCGGGCCACTCATACCTGAATGTGCATCACGATAACGAGCACCAGGTACAGGCATATCAACAGTAAATACCAGATTTTTAACGCCGGCCGCCTCTGCTCTTTCCAGAACATTACGCATAAAACCACGATCTTTCAGTACATAAAGCTGAAACCATATTGGACGTTCAATTGCAGAAGCAACTTCTTCAATCGGACATATTGACACCGTCGATAATGTAAATGGAATACCTTTTTTAGCAGCAGCCCGTGCAGCCTGTACTTCCCCCCGACGAGCGTACATCCCACTTAATCCAACGGGAGCTAATGCCACTGGCATTGTCATTTTTTCCCCAAATAAACGGGTTTCCAGATTCAATTCAGACATGTCTTTTAGTACACGCTGACGCAGTTCAATGTGAGATAAATCTTCGGTATTGCGTTTAAGGGTATGCTCTGCATAAGCTCCCCCGTCAATATAGTGGAACAGGAAAGGGGGTAATTTAGCCTGTGCAGCAGCCCGATAATCAGTTGAAGCGGAAATAATCATGTCTGTACCTCTACCCAAAATGGAGTGGACGGCAATAGTATTGTTCTGGTTAATCATATTGCCCATGACTAATACATCAAACAACGCAATAAGAAGCTTAAAAATACATAAACTTGTTTCACAAAACATTTGTTTTATTTGCTGATAATTCAGGTGAGACAGTAAAGGGATAATGAGCTAAAGAGAGATATAGTGAGCGAATATCGCCCACTATGCTAAAAACATGACCAAGATTGAGTTCTTAGTATTTATCCTGATACGATAGTTTTCAGTACATCATAAACAGGAAGCAAACGGGTAAAACCGTCTCTATCAAGAAAATGGCCTGCATTTTCAATATTAATGATTTCAGTTTGTAACGAATTGGCAAGGGCGTAGGATGATTGAGGAGAAACAATTTCATCATTGGAAGAGATGATGGATTTTGTGACAAAATCAGAATTTTTAGTTTTATGCCCCCAGAAAAAAAGATATTTAATATTTTTTTCTGACTGATAAAGCTTACATAAAGTTTTTATATCCATATTAGTTATCCATAGTACATTAATAAATTACATTTATAGCCAATAAATATAATACAAAACCTTTTTATATTTATCGATATAAATTACGCAATATCTTAATATGGGACAATAATACTAAAAATAACAAGTCATAAAAACACTAAGTAAAAAACTCACTTTTAAATGTTCTATTCATTACTGACATGACAAAATCACTTAGCACCTAACTTCCTTCCTATAACAAATACTGCCGCTAATCCAATTAAATCAATTGTAATTAGTGTTCCTGCAAACACCATTTCACCTCTGAGTGCAAAAAACGTAGCGATAATCAAAATAAACATTGCAATAGAAAAACCCATCCACTGCCCTCTTTTCTCCTTTTTTATCATGCCATCCAGTGCCAGCTTTTGATTATCATACTGAAATTTTTGCTCTTTTTCTCTGAACGATAATATTCTCTCTGTACTACCAGAAAGAATCGACTCATAGTCCTTCAAAACATCAGGAGGAGGAAGAGGCCCCAAACAATCAGAACCAATTTGATTTTTTAAATCTTGTTCATTGTCCAAAACTCTTTGGTAATCATTTGCGGGCATAATATCTAAAATACTCCCCATTGCACTAATATAATGACGAAAGTGATACTCCATATTTTCTCCGAGACAATATACACAAAATGTATAAGAATAAAATCAATGAAATAATTAAAGTTAATCAGTAATTAATGCTGCCTAATTCCCCTAATGTTCTTTCTCTTCGCTATACAATCTGTTTCTGACTGGGAAATGGCCGACACTCTTCCGCTTTATAACTACCATCCTCCTGACGAATCAAAAATATTTTACGACCAGCCCGTAATGCCTTACTGATAGCTGTTTGATGAACACCAACTAAACTTGCTGTTTTAGCTTGTCCATTCTGTTTCACATATTCTGATAATGGTATTTTTTCCATAATTTCCTCCTGTATTTCCCAAATAATATCCAAAGTATTAAATATTTCAATACTTTTAGTATTTATCAATTCAATAGCATTGGTATTAAAATGCGTGCATGAAAAAGAAACTTACAACAGAACAACTCGCAGATGCCAAGCGTTTGAAAGACATATATGAGTCAAAGAAAAAACAATTAGGCATCTCTCAGGAAAAATTCGCGGACGAACTTGGCAAAAGTCAGGGGGCTATTTCACACTATCTTAATGGCACAAATGCCCTTAATTTGGAGATAGCTGCCGATTTTGCCAACAGATTAGGGGTTACCATTAATGATTTCAGTCCATCACTAGACAAACAAGCAAGGAAACTGCTGACCGCAGTCTATGGCGATAATATGACCTTGATTGACAATGTAACCTGTTACAGACAATACCCGTTACTCAACTGGGCTGATGCTGGAAATTGGTGTGAAGAACCTACATCGCCATACCATAGAAACAATATTAAACAGTACGACACTTCTGTTGAATGTTCATACCGTGCTTTTTGGCTGGAAGTAAAAGATGATTCAATGAATTCACCGAATGGCTTGAGCATACCGCAAGGAATGATTATTTTGGTCGATCCAGAGATAAAACCCATCACCAATAATTTGGTTGTTGCAAAGCTCGAAGGAGAAAAGGAGCTGACCTTCAAACAATTGATTACGGAAGGGTATGATGCTTATCTTAAGCCACTGAATTCCCAATATAATATGATACCGCTCAGTGATAAAATTCATATTCTGGGTGTCGTTGTAGAGGCCAAAGTAGCTCAGTTGCCATAAAAAACCACCAGCCAGCGAATCTGCTACACCTTTTATGATATTTCTTAGGGGCTGGCTGGATAATTTATAATAAGCTACAAATATCCAATAGATTGATAAATAAAATTTTAATAGAGACTACGTGACCGGAGTGAGCGAACACAGCCAACAAAGAAGCAACTTGAAAAACGAAGGATATAGGTAGATATGAACAAAATCATTGCCATTACAGGCATATCAGGTTCAGGCAAAACAACTTTATCAAAACAGCTATCAACTCTGCTAAATGCTGCCATACTATCTTGGGATGACTTCGACCCTATATCAAAATATCCTGATGATTATGTTTTATGGGAAAAAGCAGGGAAAGACTACTCCCAGTGGGATTATCCAGACTTAGCAAAAAATTTAAACGCCCTAAAATCTAATAAAATCACTCAACACGCTACAAATCACCAGATTATTTATCCTACTGAATTCATTATCTTTGATGCTCCTTTAGGCAGGCTTCATATGCAAACAGGACAATTTATAGATATAGCTATTCATCTCAACACACCAATGGACATCGCTCTTTGTCGTCGATTACTTCGTGATTTCCAGAACAAAGAAACAACTAAAGAAGAGTTAATGGAAGAAATGTGTTTCTATCTGTCGGATTCTCGTAGTCTGTTCTTTGATGATGAATTAAAAAAACATGCGGACCTGATTGTTGATGGTGAAAAAAATGTAGAAAATCAGGTTATAGAGGTTTTAGTCCACTTAAAAAATCGTTTAAAATCTGAAAATTAAGATTTGCTTTATAATTCTTTAAGTGACCGCCTAAACGGTCACATTTAATAAAATGGCAATTACACAAAACTGTAAAACACGCTGTCAAAAATGTCTTTCAACGATCTATAGATTTTTTACCTTCTTTTATTCGTTTTTTTAATTCCTGAGCGTACTCATCCAAATTCCGCAAATCACATTTTGTTTTTTTTATATACATTTCAGCTTCACCCTTGCTATACCCTTGCAATTCACTAATTATTCTAAAAGGGGTATTTTTTATTTTTTGCATTATCTCTTCTATTCCTTTTTCTGAATACTTAGGACACCCATAATACCAATATTTTTCATTAGCCATAACTGGTAAAGATGGAAATAGCAACACGACAAAAAAAAAGAAATGACGATATTTCATATTACTACCTTATTTTAAATTAACCAAACTTAGCCCCTATCTCTTCAGATTGTTCTATTTGCTATCTTGAGCCTGAATAAAGCTCAATCAAAACATAAAGTGAACATATACTTGAGATAGTACATTAATAAATATAGCTGGTTTATCAAAAAATGTAGGAAAACTAAGAGTGAATATAGTAACGTGATGGAGGCCCCTTTTCTCACAGGTGTAAACAACATAAAAAATCATATCTAACTCATCACTGATATATTAATATATAATAGCAAAAATACTTTCAATGATTATTAAATTTATACTAAATAATATATCTCTCTAACAAATAAATACTTTTGCTTTTAGCTAAGGATAAAAAACATGAAAGATGACATTTTATATGACCCTATTGCCCATCTTTACGAAAGTTTTTCAAATTCTGCTGCCCATATCAAAGTAAAAATCAGAACCATTTTTAATCTGGCAGGAGATATACAAGGGAAATCAGTGTTAGATTTAGCCTGTGGATATGGTCTATTTAGTCGAGAATACAAGAATCGTGGTGCTTCAAAAGTCATTGGGGTCGATATATCAGATAACATGATAGCAATTGCGAAAAGCAAATCACAACAATACGGTGACAATATCGAGTTTCATATAAGAGATGTCTGCAAGATGGAATCATTTGGTAAATTTGACATAGTTAATGCAGCCTGGTTATTTTGCCATGCAGAATCTATTGAAGACCTTGAAACGATGTTCCGTGTTGTTGCCACTCATCTCAAGCCTTCCGGTAAATTGATTGCTTATACCGTTGAACCCGATTATCGATTAGAAAAAGGGAATTATGAAAATTATTGTATAAAAATTCTGAGTGAAGAGCCCGTGAAAGATACAACTCTACTGAGATGTGAATTTCTTACCACACCACCTAGCCCTTGTACGGCATATCGTTGGAGTCGTGAACAATATCAAACCGCGATCCAAAAGGCGGGGTTCAAACAATTTATATGGCAAAAACCTATGTTGTCAAAAAGCGATATTGATAATTATCCCCCAGGTTTTTGGGATGATTATCAACGAAATTGCCTTGATACAGCCCTTGTTTGTCAGTTTTAACAAGATAATCCCCCGTGATCCGGGGGATTATCCTTAAATCTATTATAGACACCTACTCTCTCCCGCAGTCCACTATTTCCCTGCTGGTGCTTTGGCAAAACATTGGTAATCTAATCTTTCTTATCAATTTCAAACCATTATTGACTATGAATCAGGATTAATATCCGATAGCTATATATTGTGCTGGTGCATATGACCAGTGTCCAGCCGAGTCGTGGACAACAATTAAAAACTCTTCTTTTGATCTAATTTCAACAGAGATACCTTGACCCCACGCATCTTTAACATAACTACCTGTTACAACAAAGCACTTGTTTTTAAATGGAATTGGAAATCTTCGCAGGTCCGTTGAATTTATTCCACCTCTTACCACTCCCCATTGAATAATTAGTCCACCAGGGAGCTTCTGATAGCCAGATTCATCAAGTTTTGATTCAAAACTGTTCATATCCGGTATCTGGTTTGGATTATTTCCTACAGTTCTATAAACCAATTCTGATAAACCAAGATTCCTCACAAATTCTGCTTTATCAGGAATATCTGCCCCATTCCGCTTTTTTTCCAAACAGAGATTGGAATTATTGTTGAGAGCATTTTGATTGGCGGTATTGGCTAAATCATATGCCGCTTTCACTGCCTTTGATGTTGCCGCGGTCATTTCACTATCGCTATCGACCTCATTACTTAGAATGACAAACCCTCTGTCTTTCAATGTTGCGTAAGGGTGATTACGGCTCCGGGCGTGTTCTTCGATTGCGTTTTGCACATATTCGCGAGTCGGCACAATTACGAAATTATTTTCTAATGTTTTTATTTCAGGATTTTTATCTGGAGTACTCATATTTATTTCCTCATTTATTAACAACGTAGGCTACTGATTAAGCCAAAGAAGTTTATTACAAATACCTTTGGCAATATGGGGCAGTGGGAGACTTCCCCACCTGTGAACATCAATAAAATTGATTCATTAATACTGGAAAGTACTACTTGACTAAATTCCATTGATTAATATTTTGTGAGTTGCATGTTTTGACGGCAGGATGGCATAAAATAATAAATAGGAAATCAATAGAATTTATATGATGACTGATAAAGCTTGGTGTGATAAAGGATAAAGATGAGTTTTTCATCTTCGATTGATATTTTTTATTTAAGCCAGAGAATTGAATAAAATAAGAGGGAATTGAGTTTATTTCATTATTATTTGGATTATAGTAGTGCCTTATTTCCGCTTATCCACCCAAGCATACATTGAACCATCACAAATAATTACTCATAAACTGAATTTGCAACTGAGAATCGAACTATGCAATTATTATATTGATTTTAAAATAAAATATTAATTATAAAAATAAAGCTATATACGCATTAAACTTCAAGTTGCAATTTACAACACTATATGAAACCTGATTTCTCCCCGCGAAGCGGGGAGAAATCACACGTATCTTGAAGTTAGATTGGTATACACATAAAAATTTAGTGAGTAAAAATGGACAATTGAGTAAAATAAATCAATAAGTTAAAAGATGAAAAGGAAGCATCTTTGCCAAATTTTATCACCAATAGGAATGGATTTTGTTGATGTCCTATCAGCCATTCTGTGTCACCCTAATCCAAGAAACACTCTCCAGTATTGATGAACCAGCTTACTGATGTTCACAGGCGGAGAAGTCTCCCACCGCCTTCATGTTATTTGGCAATGTATATTGTTGATTAAATGAGGGAATAAATATGAGTACTCAAGACAGTAATAGCCCCGTAGTAGTTCCAACAATGGAAGATGTCAAAAGAGCAATTGAAGAACACGCTGCAAGCCGTAATCACCCATATGCAACTCAGGTAGAACCGGGATTTGTTACACTAAGTAATAAGACGGATAGTGGCAGTGAGATAACAGTCGCAACCTCTAAAGCTGTTAAAAAAGCATATGACCTCGCTAATACAGCCAACCAAAATGCCCTCAACAATAACTCCAATCTCTGTTTGGAAAAAAAGCGGAATGGGGCAGATATTCCTGATAAAGCAGAATTTGTGAGGAATCTTGGTTTATCAGAACTGGTTTATCGGACTATAGGACATGAACCTAATCAAATACCGGATATGAACAATTTTGAATCAAAACTTGATGAATCTGGCTATCAGAAACTCCCTAGTGGGCTAATTATTCAGTGGGGGACAGCATATGGGGATATACCGCAGTATGCACATGATGGCTGGGTACAATCATCAAGTGGCATTGAATTTCCCATTCAGTTTCCCAATAAATGTGTCTCTTTAGCTTGTTCTTTAATCGATGGAGGAACAGAAAAACAATGGGTTGCTATTGCACAGGTAATACATCCAAAGAGAGAAGGAGCATCGTTACTAATTCATACTCTATATATGCCAACATGGAAACCTGCTGCAACCTATATTGCTGTGGGGTATTGATAGACAAAAATCATTTTAACATGCCATCACTCGAAACTTTGTCACTATAATTTTTTTAGAACTCTACAAAATAATCAATTTCAAAATATAATTTGGAGGTAATACTATGTACGATTGGTCTGGAACGGTTCCCGGCAAACTGGCGCAAGGTCAACCGACAGGGCTTGTACTCCAAAAAGGAGATGTAATATCTATCATTGCTTCAGGATGAGTGAAATTTGCCAATGACAACCGTCCGAATCCGTGGTCTGCACCTCAAGGGAGTCCTCCTAATCGTCCAGGTGGTGCTTTAATTGCAAAAATTGGCGATAAGACCTATGAAATTGGCAATGGTGTACTCCACAGGACAGTTCCCACAGATGGTGAATTAATTCTTTTATTTTTTGATACCCATTATGAAGATAACTCCGGTGACTTTTATGTCAACGTTAAAATAGAGTCACGTTATTCTCCTCTCGAAGAAAGGAAATAAATAATCTCAATACTTAACCCGCAGCTTTCTGCGGGTTTATCATATAAGCCACCCATCAATAACAATATATTAATACGGTATTAACAAAAATAATCTTTTTTATTGCTTTACCAATCCATCAGTGCCCATCTTCCCTACTATCTCCTAATTTCATGCGACGGCTGAGGTTTTTGGGGTAACTTTCTTTTCTACTATAGACTGAATAGTATGGCTTAATATAGCCGGTTCATGTTCAAAATCATTCAGAGGGACATGATAAACTTGAGCAATAGCAGACAGGCCTTTTAGTAGATGGCTGGCAGAGTTATCAAAGGGTTTTTCGGTAACTAATATGATAGGACGTTTTAAGGCGGAAGCCCAACCCAACTCAATATGAGTACCATCTGTTCTTATTAGTTGTTTCTGTTGTGGGCAGACAGGTAAAATGGCAACAAAAATGTCGCATTGTTCCATCCATTGGCGATCCCGCTGAGAAACTTCCTCTGGAGTAAATAAGTGTGTTGTTCCGCCAAATTGCTCTGTACGATGAGCTGAAAAAACTTCTGCACCTAATGATTCCAGATGGTGAATAGCGGATTTAATGTGAACTTGTAAATTATTGTCTAACACCCTTAATTTCAATGCGTGTTGAATAGGACCACCAACAAATACTTTAACATCAGAAAATATCATAGACATAGGGTCGCCTCTTACCGAAATAAGCTTTAATATTTATGCATAGATGATAATAAATTATTTCTTTATACAGATATCAAATAATTATGTTTTGAATAAATTATATTTTCCATTACTGTATTATATTTAAATTATAGTTTTATTGCCGATTTTTATTAGACATCCTATTTTCAATATAATCGGCAATGATATCATCTGAATCGTTTTGGAAAATATTATGATAAGAATGAGTGTTGCTTTTCTCTTTTTCAAGAAATTGATTTATCTTATTCATGGCACGTTTTCTTTCTGTAGGGTTATTGATAAATAAGTTATTACATTTTTTAATTAATGCTAATCCATCTTTCTCTGGTAGGTATGGGGGAATATCAGGATAACCATATTCCGGTTGCCATAAGAAACCATACTCATCACTATAATAGTTTTGCAGATACACATCTAATTGTAATTGTTGACTATAGTTTTGTGGCGGTAAGAAAAAAACATCTTTATTGAGAGAGATACATTCATAAAATGTTGTTAACCCCGGATTGGCTAATACCTTACGAGCACGGTGTAATTTTTGCAAAAAATCATGCCTGGCAAAACAGCCAATATGAATATGGGGATGCGTTTTGGCAAACATTTCTGCCAGATTTGTGATGGTCTTTCCCCCGCCTGCAATAGTAATATTAGTTTCATTTTGCATATAGGGAATAGATAATAACTCTTCGAGAAAATGATAATAAAAATTTGTTGTGTCGGCATAGACTGTATCAATGCCACCAAGAGTAATTAATATACCTTCTGGAGGATGGTCATCCACCATGCATTGTTGCAGAGAACTGTGAAGAATTGGTGGAATAACTTGATAATTACCAAGCTTATCATGAAATCGTTCAATGTTGTGTTCTATTCCATGAAAATCCTGAATAAATGTTTTTTCAGTTTTGTGCAGATCGACATGAAGATTATTCCACATCCAAAATAGTGTGTCGATATAGATAATTGGTATATTAAACTTTGAGATAAAATCAATCGAGTTAATGTTGGTGTTAATGATATACAAACTTGCACCTGAAATAAGTTCAGAATAGCTTGAAAGCTCTGTAACCGAAGTGGTATCACATTCATAAATTGCATCAAAAAGACCAGACTTTTCACCTAATTGAGAAGAGGTAAGTGTGCCTAATAAAATAAATTGGATGTCCGGTATTAATTTATTTCGACGCTTTAATTTCTCCACCACATTTAATGTGGTGGATATTGGGCCAAAACAGAATGGTTCTGCGTCAAAAATAATATATGGAGTTTTTTTAAACATATTGCTATCTCACAAAGGAATATTTACATTTTCTATATCAAATTGTTTTGTATAAGGACAATATAAAAAAGTACTGCCATGGAGATTGTTAAGATGCAATCGTCCAGAAAGATTGAGATCATTTGTCATTAAATGGGCTAAGAAAATATTGTGCAAATTTTGATGGGAGATAATAATCCGCATAGAAGACATTGAGAGTTCATCGCCAATTTGCGTAATAAAACGATAGATTCTATCAGCCGCATCCATTACCTGTTCTGAATCTTTGAAAGGTGAATTGAGGGGGGTATGTAGTAACCGATAAGCATAATCTTCACCATAGCGATGCGGAATATCTGCCAGTTTCATGCCAATAAGCTCTTCTGGAAAAAATTCACAAAGTGCATCAGTTTCTTGTATTGAACAAGATTGATATGCTGAGCTGAGTGCTTTGGCTGTTTCAAGTGCCCGACGTTGAGGTGAGGTATAAATATTTTGCCAAGGAAATTTCCCCAATATTCGTCTGCCAATTTCTTCAGCCTGTTTGATTGAAGTGACATCAAGGGCGATCAAATGATCTTCAGGGCAGTAATCTAAATGATCAAGCGGGATAATTTGCCCGTGTCTGATCCATAGTATCTTTAGGGGGATTATAGGGCCATTGTAGTGTATGCGTTCATCTACTTGATGGCTTGCAAGCCCATGAGATTGCCAAAAAAAGTTGGCATTTTTGCCTGCATCTGTCTCCAGATGGACATGTGTAGCACCGTGGCGACGTCCCCATTGCAACATGGCATGCCATAATCCATAACCCAGTTTCTGGCGTTGGTATTCATCCCTGATATAAAACTCAGCAATATTCAGGGTCACTTTTTCTTCCCGTTCAAGATATACATTGGCTAATCCCGCCAATTGCCCGGCCTTTAGCAACAAAAACAGCCCTCTGTCACCTTGTAGGATGCGTTGTTCAAGGATAGTATGGTTTTCCTTTGCAATAGCCTCTTCTGACTGATCCCCAAAAACTTCTGGCCAATGGCGTTGAAAATATTCTCCATAAAGATGAAGAAATGAATTCCACAAGGGAGATTGAGGGGTAACTTGTTTGAGTTCTAACATTTTACTGACTCCATTCAACTCTCGGTAAACTAAACATCAACATAACTTTCTCACACCATTGATGATAATTTAAGCTGCAATGCCCTTTTTCTTGTCGAGGATTAGCAAGTAACGGCTGAACTAGTCCCTGATGTTTAAGTAATGTTTGCAGGGAGGGAGAACATTTCTCCCAATTTAATACAGTACGATAGGGGCTTGATTGGTAAGAAGCATACAGTGAGACATTGTGAATCTCATCTTCAATAAAGTGAGATTGTAGATGCTCTCTCAATGCCACGAATTTTTCTTCGGCTGCGGTATAAAAGGTAGTAAAAATATTTCTGACAGAAGAGGGAATATGCTCTCTGTTTGTTAGGCGAAGGCGCAATGCTCCACCAATACAGATAAGTTTATTGCCGTTAAAAGAATAATAAGCGGCATGAACATGCAGGAGCTCCTGTAAACAATCCTTTCTTCCATATCCCTGAGAAAGATCTAGAAATACATGGATATCGTGGTTGTTTTGAATTTCTCGCAAAAATTCCATACATCCTGGATCGATATAACCTAAAGGATGGGCGAGAAGAATGGCGCATGGTTGTGGAAGAGGGCTTAGCATTTCCATCACAGCGTGGAAATCCGCTTGCAAAATCATGCTGGCTTGCTTTGGCGGTAAAACAGGATAGAAGAGTGGCTGCCAATTGGCTGCGTAAACGGATTCAACCATGCTTTGACATATCCACTCTGGCATCAGGCAATAACCTTGAGCCGCCACGGATTGTAGATCTGCGCGGAAAAAGCCTCGTACTGAACAGCCATAGCTCATGATATTGTCCAAAGACATGATATCTTGCTGAGATTGTATACCTTGCAAAGATAGTAGCTTATGGTGAGATATCATGGTGTTATCCTGAGATGAAGACGCTCAATATATTCATTGGCTAACTGGTCATAGAATTCATTTTCTCTGCCCCATAGATCAAGTTGAAGGCCAGTATAAGGGCAATAGAGCGTTTCCAGATGACTAATCAGGCAATTGATTCCCATTAATTTTTCTCTGCCCTGATAACTACAACCCCATTTAGCGGCATACCATTGACCTGCACCGTTGTTTATCATCAAAGACCAAGCTCCAGGCGTATCGTTATCGTCATAAGTAACTGCCAGATGATATTGATTACTTTTGGATAACAGTCCAGGAAGATATTGGAGATCTTCACGATTCAGGCTGCGCATATCACTTTGTTGAATGATTTTCCAGCCTTTCGCGTCTACATACAGAGCATCTTGCCACAATTGTTCAGTTTGAGCCGAAGTACTGTAACGTGTGATGGTATGGTAAGAGTGTGCCTTCTTAAGGCTACGTTTTAATCGTGTTGAGTGCTGGATCAAAAAATCAGCCACTCTTGTCTTAGGAGGTATGTTGACAATGGGAGCTGACCATTTGCTTTCTGCATAACATCGTAAGCCGTGTTGTTGCGCTAAATCACGCAGGCAGGAATAGACGCGGGATTTTTCGTTCAAATACTTAAATAAAACAGGTTGCTGCTTTAAAAAAGAGAGCAATTCTTTTTCTTCTTGAGCCGTAAAAGTGAAATCGAAGAAAGTATTGCTTTGCCACTGTTGCTGGCCTTCTTGCCAAACCAGATCAACATGTTCAAAACGTCTGAATTCAGAGTAACGCAATGCTGTACCTAAACGCCATAAATGAGATGTGGTTGGATTGTTAAAAAGGGCAACTGGTGCAGATTGTTGCATAATTGCCTGGCTTATCAGAGCTACAATATTGGCTGGAGAATATTTCGCGCTATCAAGCAACGTTTCATGAGGGATATGGTTATCCCATAAACTATCCTGGGCGACTTCTCTGATACGGGAATCGGGTAAACGATCTTCTATAGCTCGCTCCTGATTACGGGTAATCAGCGTTGGTTCCTGCGCAACGAGCCGATAATACAGAATTCGAGCACCTTTTCGCGCCAATAGGGAATGGATAGCGTCAATTTCTTCAGGATAAATAAATACGCCATCCAGAATGATCAAGTCACTACCTGCATCGAGACAATCATCAGCAACCTTTAACAACCGCAAAGTGTCTTCCATGATGATTTTTTGCGTAAGGTATGTTCTTGGTTCAACAAAATGATGAAAAGTATCCCAGGGTAAATAGGAGACGGTTAGCCCCTGCGCCAGCATGGCATCTTTCAGACAGTTGCACGCTGTGGATTTACCACTCGCCGGTGTTCCCCTAATGACAACAACAGTTTTATGCTTCATTGCCTAATACCTTTAATTGCCAGCCTCGCATGATATCTACAATAGAATGCAGGTTAAAGACGGTTTGATAGTAATCGTCATGACCAATTTTAGCGGCACGATGCATAATCTGTTTTGCGGTGAGGCGTAATTCGATTTTATGATTGCTATTGCCCAAACACATTTCCTTACCTTGTGTATTTGGTGCCGGGGTATAAAGCAATATATTGCAATTCTGCCCAGTCGCATGATAGTAAATCTGGATTGCTTTTTGTTGCGTGGTATTTTCCACAAATAGTGCTTGTTCTGGAGGAATTTCAAGCACTGTGCTGAGGAATTCGGGTGTATAGAGGGTAATATTGCGGTAATACACATCCAACATCATCTGTTCTTCATCTGTTCCCTGCGGATAAGTAGCATCCGGTTTTTTGGCGTAGAGACCATATAGCATTGAAGTTGGTAACACCGTTTTGATATCGGGAACCAACAGATCAATATGCTGTCGGATCTTATCTTCGCAGGTATCCACCCAATAGATTGGGGGTAAAGGAATGTCAAGCTGCTGCAAAGTATAAACAATGCCGGCTTCTAACCACTCTCTCATTGTTTTGTGGTTAGCTTGTTGCGGATCAAAATGTAACAAGTCGGCCATCATGATTGCTTCATGAGATTGAAAATAGAGATAAACAGAGGCATTGTGCTGTGAAGCGATAATTGTTGGCAGCACAGAATCGATCAAATCTTGTAGTGAAAGCCGGGCAGGCACACCTTTTGCGTAGCAGATGCAAGAGCCTCCCAACACATATTGGACAGGCTGGTTATTTCCGTTGATCTGAGTGAAAAAGTTATTGTCTAACATCATGACAAGTTTCCTTCCATAGCCCACTGTAAGACATTTTCGTAAATCGCATCATCAATAGGTACAGGCAGGCAAATACGGTCACTTACGACGACTTTGTGTTTCTCTAATGCTGATACAGAGAGTGGACTTTCTTGCAGAGACCAAGGGAAACGGTCGGAGTAGGGAGAAAGCTGATTTTTTATAATCGGGTGGTTAGCCAGATCCCAGGCTTGCCAATCATATAGCAGTGTTGAATTGAAGCGATCTTTGGGCAATTTGCTGCGTTTTAACCAGACAGAAACGGGTATCGTCCCCTTCGGGCGTGGAGTGATCCAATCTGTGGGTAAATGTTTCAGGATTTCTTGATAACGCTCTATTAATAAGGTGCGGAACAGTTCGATATTTTCCAGTTGGTTAATCAGCAATGCAGCTTGTATTTCATTGAATTTATTATTATCACCAAAACCAATACTATTACTCCAATCTGGATAACCCTCTGCTGTACGCTCAGCACCGTGGTCAGTCATCATGCAGGCATTGATAAACAAAGAATTATTTTTGGCAATCAATAACCCCCCTTCACCGCTACTGATTAATTTATTGGCCTGAAAACTGAAACCGCCATATTCGCCAAATGTACCCACGGGCTGATTTTGATATTTCACCCCCATAGCTTGTGCACAGTCTTCAATCAGATACACATTATGTTGTTGGCAAATTTGGGCGATTTCAGCAATTGAAGCAGCAGTACCTTCCAGGTGAACGGCAATGACTGCCAGAGGTTTGGTATCCATTTGATTTAACGTCTTGTTTAATGCCTCTGGACACATCATGCCATTGTCATCGACATCAACGAGAACAGGAATTAATCCACAACTAAGCGCGGCATTGGCAGTAGCAATAAATGAGATGGAAGGAATAAGAACCCATTGCCCTATTTTGGGCCTGAGTCCAAGCAAAGCAGCTTTGAGCGCGACAGTACCATTTGTCAGTAGAATAGCAAATTGGGTATGCAGAATATTTTGTAACAACCTTTCTGCCTGACGGCAATATTGGCTCTCTGTGGCATATCTAAACACCGCTTTATTATCAAGAACAGTTTGCAAACGGAATTGTATATTATCAGCAATCTTGGTATTACCGAGGTAAGGTCTAAGATATGACATATTATAATCCTAATAATCAATATTTTTATTAATATCACCTGTGCCAATGATGAACCGGAGCAGATACTTTATTCATTTGAATTATTAAATAAACAGCTATTGCAACCAGTAAAAGTATAGAGAAACCGGCCACAGGTAAAAAAGATTGTGTGGAGTCAGGAGCAATGGATACGATGATGGCAGCGATTGGGAATGAAAAATTCATTGTGATCTGAAATAAAGAAAACAGACGACCTTGTTGCATTTCTAATCCCTTTTGATAAATGGTCTTGGTAATTAAGACATTGAAATAAATTATTGCAATGTTATAGAGTAAATAGAAAAAGGATTTTGCATAAAACATGTTTAGCTGAAAAAACAGAATACCAAATATAAACATACCAATAAATATTGAAATGGGATAACGTTGGATACGGTTATCAACGCTGGTTTTATTGAGTAATGTTGTACAGAAAATGGGTATCAGGGCACTGAGTAAATAGAACAGGGTGACCAATCCATAACTTTCATTTGCTAAACTTTCCATAACAACAACAGGGAGTGCCACCATCAAAAACGCATTGGCAAGAATTGTAAAGACAATAGTAATGGCAAATGTCTTATAATAGCTCTGTTGAAATACAGAACGTAACCCAACGGACAACTGAGATTTATGCTCTGCTGTTCGTTTTATTTGCATTTTTATCATAAGATAGCAGATATAAAAATAAGGTAACAGAGAGAATAATTTGATAGTCACAATCGTATCTATTCCTTGAGTAATTCCCAGTAGAGCACCAAATCCAGGGCCAAGAGCTGAAATAAGCGATGTTGCAATAACAATATAGAGCGAGACATTCAAATGTTTACCACCTTGTTGCTCTATCCAGTCATTAAGTTCATGCCAGGCAACACGTGACCATGGAATTTCATAGGCAAAAAGAAACTCCAGTAATGAAATAAATAAAAGCAACATAACAGGGGAAAATGCTATTTCACTTAGTAATAATATTAATAATAACAATGTACTAAAAATTTCAATCAATAATATAACAATACGAAATTTCCAGATATCTGATGAATAGTCAATTTTATATCCCCATAACAAAGCACCAATGGATGTAAATAAGAATATGACTCCCATATTGGCATAATAGTATGTCATTGGCGTATTCTCAGATAATAAGATATAGGGATATCCGACGGCAAGAATACTTGAGCCAACGCCATTAATAAATAAAGAAAAAAGAAACAGATATCTTATCATTGTATTAATCTTGTTTTATGGTTGTATAATTGAATTTATTATTATAATTGTTTAAATATTTCACGCATTCATGTTCATTTTTGGCAGAGCAAATAACATATCCCATTTTTTCAGTGTAATGGGTGCTGGAAAAATAACTGCCAATCTTGGCATTTTGCTCCCATTCAATCACATGCTCATCAATAATTTCTTCTATAGGAGTTATGGATTTTACTTCTCCAATCGGTGGGTTAAAAATGATCATACCAATGCAATTAAGCTCATCGTTCTTTATGGAAAAAGAAGGCTCTTTGCAAGCCGAAGCAGGGGAAATTAATGCATTAATAAAGACATCAAAAGCATGCTTACCATAGGCCTTCGCATGGAGCTCGAATAGCCTGAGTCCTGGTGGACGTGATGCGGTTTCGCAAAGTATGAGATTGCCGGTATTTTCTTCGATGAAAATTTCAGTATGAGTGAAACCGTATTCGAGGTTGAATGCCTGCAATACCCGTCGATTAAATTCAAACAGCCTATGGCTATTGGGGGAGTCTGGCAACATGGTATGCCACATAAAATGGCTAGGTTTGGTTTGATCGGAAGGGAGTAATGAACAGGCATAAGCTCCAATGCTTTGATAGATAATCTTATGCTGGAATACTGCTGCATCAACATGCAGTAACCTGCCCTGGATTTTTTCTTCCACTAGATACTCTTCAGGTGTATCAAGTTCCTGTAATGTATAAAATAAGGAAGTGCGGTCTGAATGCTCGGTCACCCCCATCGATCCCCAAAATGAACGGGGCTTTATAATAAAACCAACCTGGTTGCCTTTGTGTTTGGCAGAATTCTCAACGGATTCAGTAAAGCGCTCGAAATGTTCAGGTGAGATTAACATCTCTGATGCCAGAGTGAATTTGGGACAAAACAGCCCATGTTCATTGGCAGTCTTGCGCATTATCCATTTATCTCTAAATGATTGGGCTACATCAATGACGTGGGTATCTTGGTTAATATGAGTTGCGATGGAGGCCATCAATTCAACATGAAGCTCAGAAAAAGCTATAAAGTAATTGATATGAATTGGGGCTGTGATAATTGATAGTGTGCCTTTGACCTGTTTCAGTGCTGTTATTATTTTTTTACAGGCGTGGTTAGCTAGCGGATCATCAACCACCAAATATGCCAATGCTAAAGAGCAATCCGTTGAATCCAGCCATTTTTTCTTAATCAATAGAATAAGATTTAAATTATATTGATAGCAGAGTTGAACAAAACGCTCACTATCTTTGATATCTGGCATACAGAAAATAGTCGGCTTCCCGCGATGAAAACTAGCCTGATTATTGATATGTATTTCTAAAGACATAGTTTTACCTTAATCTATTGGCAGGATCACAGCCTTTAATACAGTTACAAGTGATTACGGGATACATTTTTTTACGGAAGAGTGAGAATTTATCACCATGCCAAATATCGTGTAATGAACTTTCCAAGACATTCCCCATAATATATTGCTCAGGGTTTGGTCGATACATCGTGGTATCGCAAGGATAGACATTTCCTGTTACAGCATCGATAAATAGTGTTGTCAATGGAATGGCACATGCTTTTTTGCCAGACGCGTTATAATGTCCCATTTCAGCACGGCAATAATCCTCCTCATTGCGGCCGAAAATTTCATAATTGGCATCCATAAATAAATGGCGTGAAATCTGTTTGCTTTCCAATAGAGTATTTATTTTCTGCATAAATAACTTAATTTGAGCACTATTTAAAAACAGTAAAGGATAATCTTTAATCGGAATAAGGTTAACACCATCAACGCTCAGTTCGGCCATTTTAAGCAGAAACTTATCGATAGTATCGTAATTTAATGAAGTAACGACATGATTGACGATAATAATAGAGCCGGGTATTTCCTGCTTAATATATTCCATGGCAGCATAAAGATTATTTGTTAACCAACGAATGCCTCGTGACTCGCCATTTTTTTCAGGCTCTACATGGTCAATTGAGATATAAAATTTTCTGACAAGATGGCTCTTGTTTTGTACACGATTGAAAATCTTTTTTGATAAAGCAGTTCCATTGGTTGTAATAGAGATCGGTGTATTTCTATTACAATCCAAAATAGCCAGAAAATCTTTTGATAAAAAAGCTTCTCCTCCATGAATATTTACTTCCTGTGGTGAGAGAGCCTCTAACTCTTGCCAGAGTCTAATCATGTCTATTTGTTTGTGTGCATCAATCTGAGCGGTTTGCCATACATCGCAAAATTCGCAACGTGCATTACAAATATTATTTATGCGTATAAATGCATAGTTAAGTTTAGGCATGGCAAAAAGCTTTTCCGGGTCCAGGCCAATAGGGTATTTAGCTATGGCAATTAGCTCTTCCATATGATTTTCCACTTGTTTATAAATTCAAAAGTGATAATTATAGCTATTAATAATATGAAAAATAAATATAATTGGTTGTTGTTTTTTACAGGTTTGAGACTCTACAGAATTTTCTTATATAATCAATATCAAAAACAAATACTTATGATATTAATATTAGCAAATATCAATTTTTATTGAAAACTGATAAAATATTTATTTATATTATTTATTTGATGGTGGTTTTTTAATAGTGTTTATTAAATCATTGGGAAATAATCATTTCTATCAAATAGCCAAAGCCCACTCTCATCTAAGGTTGTACCACGTTTACGCAATGCTGCAATAATGTCGGCTTGATGCCAGTCATTTTTAACGTTGTTATTCATTCCTGCTATCCCTTCCATTAACTAATATTGATGGTGGTAATCCACGACAGGGTTAACAGTACCGGTAACGTCCAACCGGCGAGGCCAAAGCCTCCCCTCCCTGCCTGAACCACTATTGAAAGGGTGATAGCAAGCACACTGGTAGAAATTTCCTACCAGTGTGGACGTTAATTCAAGGCTGCTAAACCCTGGCCACTAGATTTTGCTAATGGCGAGAGTGAAATTTAACTTATTGTTTTATATGAATGAATAACTGGACGACTAAGTTTAACGACTATAGACCCAGTCGACATAACGGCCAATGTTCCGAATACGGTCATGGTAGGTTTTATGGCTACCGCCAATCTGTCGGGCAGAAAACTTTAATTCTTCAATCAACTCATTGGCTTTCTCTATTTAATACCTGACAACATGCAATCTCTGGCGCGCGACAGTTCGGACAAAACAGAAAATATCTGCTTTACCCATGACGAATATCTGTGCGCCAGAGTGAACGCAAGTTGAGGTATTGCGGGGTATCGGTTGAGTACTCAGTACTGCCGTCTGTATTAACAAGTCATCCCCACCGGCTAAAAGCCAGCCTCGATATCGTCAAATTCTCCTTTTTCAATCTAAAAATGCAGTGTCAGATCCACTGGGTGGTTAATCAGGCTAGAGCCTATCAGGGTTGAGTGATGCTGTGGCTGCGGCGTCACTTTCAGCGATAAATCCGCAAAAAGTGACACCTTGAGTTCCGCGAACGGTCAACAAAAGGTGCGCGAACGTTGAAATGCCAACAGGCACAGCAAAACGCCGTAAGGTTAAATGTCAAACGGTAGTCATTTGAATGGATTAGCTGTAGAAAAATTGTCTGTTGAATAATTCAAACAGAGATAGAAAAAGTATGAACGGATGCACAAAAGCTATGCTGTTGTTCATTGAAGATAAATAGGACTTATGTTGATTTGAAACGCCAGTGTATGAACTACGTTCAATACACTTCAGTAACAAGATAAAGATATCCTTTTGGGTTATCTATTAGTTTATAGTTTAAGAGACCTTCATTGCCAGACGAGGGTTTAGGTGTCTTGACAATATCTGCTTCCAAAGGTGGGCAGATGTACCGCAATTCTTGCTCTCTCTTTCAGGCTACGAGAGTTTTGTTTCGCCACCCGAAGGCGATCCTGACAGGCGATGGATCTTTGTAATAATAGGTTAATACCTTATCGATTAGATTTGTCAGGGCCAACTATTGTTTGATGTTAAAAATAGCCTCATAAAAATGCACAATAATTACAATCTGTTGTGGTGCTTAAAGCTATTGAAACACATCAATTTGTGAACCGAGGAAAGGTGAGATAATGATGCAAATGGAAGAGGGAGAAATAGCATAACAGCCATCTAAACACCAAGTCGTTTAAATGGCTGATAAGTGGTTTATGATAGTTAATAGCAGATCGGGGGTTGTGTATGGCTTATGCCTATATTTGCCCGCCTACCCCCTTAAACTTTTCAACAAATGCAGCAATTTTCTGGAAAACAGTTTGCTTTTTCGTTCTGTATTCCGGGTTAAGCGGACTTAACTTTGGTAGAGTTGAATTGAGTTCTGTGCCGTTTTCACTTGCGTATTCTCGTCTTAATGATGCTGTGATATAGCGTTTAGCCGCATCTTCATTTAAGTTCTCAGAATTGATTAACTCCTCTGCTTCACGTTTTTGTTCAGCTTGAGCAAATTTGAAGAATTCATCAATGATACTAGCTTTGTCGATAATTTCGTCCAAATTAGTTTGATTAATGAAATCAACAAGTAGACTTTCTTTTGCTCGATTACCAAGGCTGGAACGAATTAAACGGCGAACTTCATCAATTAATTCCGCCTTATTCTTATTCTTTTTATTGTTTTCAAAAATCAACTCAAGAATGTAATCCAGATTAATTTCCTGTGATTTGAGCAAATCTATTTCAAAAACGACATCATCCCAGTCAATAGTCGATTTGTCTTTCTCATTAGATGATTTTTCACGGCGTAACCAATCACGCGTATCATTATAGGTCGAGCGATAATCTTGAATAGCACGCTCAGTCGGCATCTCAATCGCTTGCATAGCAGCGATATCTTCATCGTCTAGGTAGTATTTAGCTTTAAATGCTTCAACAGCTTCCAGATTATCCATATCTATATGCTGTAGAGCCTTTAATCCTGCAAATTCATCGTAGTTTTGCAGTACATTCTCTACACGCAAATATTCGCCAAATAGCTTGGCAAAATCCTTTTTATCTTGCTCTTTAACAATATCATCAGGATTAGGAAAGCGTCTTTGTAACTCTGTCACTACATCTAAAAATCCACGGCGTGCTTCTCCGGTGACTAAATCAGTAAAGCCTTCCATGTATTCTTGATAACTTTTCTCCAGCACAATATTTCTGGTATTGCTATCACCAAATAAAGTGATAGCCTCAACTGTAGACTGTTCTAAATCACGGAAGGTGACGATATTACCAAAGGTTTTTGTGGCATCATAAATACGATTAGTGCGTGAAAAAGCTTGCATTAAGCCGTGGAAACGCAGATTTTTATCGACAAATAACGTATTCAGTGTCGGCGCATCAAATCCCGTCAAAAACATACCAACAACAATCAGTAAATCGACTTCTTGATTTTTGACTCGCTGAGCGAGGTCTTTATAATAATTTTGGAAACCTTGACTATCCACACCAAAATTCATTTTGAACGCGGCATTATAATCATCAATGGCTGCGCTTAAAAATTCTTTGGCGCTGCTGTCCATCGCGGTGAGCTCAAAACTTTCATCAATAATCTCACCTTTAGCATCTTGCTCTTCATTGGCGGCGAAAGAGAAGATGGTAGCAATATTAAGCGGTCTTCTGCTTGTTTTATTTTCGTCAGTCTCTTTTTGCAAGTTCTTAAACGCTTCATAATAAGCTTTGGCAGCATCCACGCTACTGACCGCAAACATCGCATTAAAACCTTTGCCACCGACCTGAAGACGATGCGTTTTTTGCCTGAAGTTATTTAAAATATACTGGGAAATTTCACGAATACGAACGGGATGTAAAAAAGCATGCTTGTTTTCTGCCGCGGTTAGCTTTTTCTCGTCTAACTCTGTTTCAATGGACTTAAACTGTGGTCTGACATCGTTATAATCAACTTTAAACTTCAATACTTTTTCATCACGAATAGCATCAGTAATTACATACGAATGTAATTGGTGCCCAAACACACTACTGGTGGTATCAGCTCCCAATGCGTTTTCTGGAAAAATGGGCGTGCCGGTAAAACCAAACTGGTAATATTTTTTAAATTTTTTCTTTAGGTTTTTTTGTGCTTCACCAAACTGACTGCGGTGTGCCTCATCAAAAATAAATACCACTTGCTTAGTGTAAATAGGTAAATCGTTTTCACTTTTTATCAAGTTATTCAGTTTTTGAATGGTCGTAACAATAATTTTATTGTCATCTTTTTCAATATTCCGTTTTAGCCCTGCGGTACTCTCCGAGCCATTAACACTATCAGGTGAAAAGCGTTGATATTCTTTCATGGTCTGGTAATCCAAATCTTTACGATCGACCACAAAAAACACTTTCTCGATAAAATCCAGTTCAGTCGCTAAACGTGCCGCTTTGAAACTGGTTAAGGTCTTTCCCGAACCTGTGGTATGCCAAATAAAACCACCACTTTCCGTATTACTCCAATTTTTAGCCTGATACGCACTTTTAATTTTCCACAAAATACGTTCAGTTGCCGCTATTTGATAGGGGCGCATCACTAATAAAGTATTGCTAATATCAAAAACGGAATAATGAATTAACACATTCAGCAAGGTATTGTTCTGTAAAAATGTCGCCGTGAAATCTTTCAAGTCTTTAATTAATTTATTATCAGACTTCGCCCAATTCATGGTGAAATCAAAACTGTTTTTATCACGCTTGGTGGTATTGGCAAAATAGCGGGTATCTGTACCGTTTGAAATCACAAAAAGCTGTAAGTATTTAAACAGTGAGTTTTCTGTATTAAAACTCTCTTTGCTATAACGATGCACTTGGTTAAAGGCTTCACGAATAGCAACTCCGCGCTTTTTAAGCTCAATTTGTACCAATGGCAGACCATTAACCAAAATGGTCACATCGTATCGGTTTGCCTGCGACCCTGCTTGCTCGAATTGCTTAATGACTTGTAGTTTATTACGGGGAATGTTTTTCTTATCGAGCAGATAGATGTTCTCAATATGCCCATCATCAAAAACAAAGTCGTGGATATAATCGTTATGAATTTTACGCGTTTTATCTATGCTGCTATCGTTGGGCTTATCTAAGTACTGCTCAACAAAGCGTTGCCACTCACTATCCAGAAATTCTACATTGTTCAGTGCCTGCAATTGCTTCCGCGCATTAACCAGCATGTTTTGGGGCGTATTTAAGCCGGTTACATATTCATAACCTTGGTTGATTAAATCGTCGATCAATTCACGTTCTAAATTATCTTCGCTTTGGTAGGTTTCATTTAGCTGCAATACCTTAGTGTATCTATCAAGTACGATAAAATTATTTGATTCAGCAATCGTTTTGTATTCGTGCATACTTTCACCTATAAATTCGATTCACGCGAATCTTCTGCCTGTTGGAAGCGGTACATCGTGTTAATTTCATTAACCAGATAATGTAATACACGTTTATCCTCATCCGTGAGCGCGGCTACTTCTTCACCTGCATGTTTTGAATGACTAGAAATATTTATAATTCGAGTCTCATACGGGTTGGGTCTGCCGTCATTAGTTTTTGGCAACAGATCGCCCCATTTCTTATAACCAAGGAATGTCGAGGTTTTTTCAAGAATATTTCTTAAGAAGTTGAAATGGTACTTGTTTACTTGATCACTTTCGATGGCTTTTTCAAGTTCTGACTTTAAATAAAGATGATATGAAAATGGTGAATCATTCGGTTGGATTGCCAGCTGATACGTACCATCTTCATGTTTTGTCAGCCTGTATTTCTCAAATCCTTTCTTTTTATAGCTTTTATCATCGCTATTTAGTTCATTATGTAGCACGTTATAGAAAAGAGGATTATGCGTCGTGATGATAAATTTAACGCCAGACTCGTTAGATTTAATCAGTTGAGCAAGATGGACTGCCAATTCAATCAGATGGTTTTCATCTAACGAACTTACCGGGTCATCAATAAATATGTATTGCAATTGATTAAACTGAGCGGTTTCCCGCTCATCAGGCTCAGCAACATTCAGCACGCTGATGACTTGCTCAATCAGTGTGTAAAACACGCTCCAGATAAAATTGCTTTCTTCGCCTTTTGATATTTTGACATTTTCAGTTCGCGCTTCATGGCCACGTTCGAAAGAAAACGTGACCTCCGAACCACTTTCGCTAAAATGCGGGGTAAGTTTTTCATCCATATAGCGTTGAAAATTAGCAATGATGTTCCTGTCTTGCCCTTGGTCTTTCAGTACCCAATCTGTAAATGAATTTGGCTGGATTTTGAGTTTAGGCTCGGCATCCTCAGATAAGTCGTTATCCCAGTAGAACAAGTCTTCGGTAAAGGCGTTGTAATACAAAAAATTAGTACGCGTTAATGATAGTTCTTTATTGTTGGTACTTTCATCATTATCAATTTTTGGCGTAATCAGCTGTTTAAATTCCCGCGAAAGCCGGGTTTTACCCGTGCCATTAAAGGCATAAATCAGCTGTACTTTCTTGTTAGCCTCTTTTAGCTGCTGTGCTATTTCCGTTAGCGTTTTGCCCATATCACACCTCTACCACTGGTTTGGGGAAACTCAATAGCAGATCGCGATAATATTCATATTGCTTTTGACGTAGTTCAATTTCACGGGGCAAACCTTCACTGATGGAGTTGGTTAGAGCGTCGAATTTGTCTAGGATTGAGACGATATGCTCTTGTTTTGCAAGCGACTTTTCAGGGTTGTTAGCATACGGAATAGGGATTTTGAATCCTTTTATGATTCCTGAGTTGAGATCACCTCTGGCACCTTGTCCAAGTCCTTTGAGGTTTTCGTAGCTAAAACTTACCCAATGAAAAACATATCGGTATAACGCCTTTTCGAGATCAACTTCTAGGCAACAACAGTGCTGATTAGTCGTTAGGGGTATTTTATTGATGGCAGACCGTCCTGCGGTCGCGCCTGAAATTGCAACAATAACGCAATTTTCAGGAATCCACTTGGCTGCTGAATTTTTTAATGCAGCTGGAGTTATCTTAACTTCTGTTCCTTCAATGTCAGAAAATTTAACCTCCTGTGTTCTTAACCAAGGAATTGTGCCACCATCGTAATATTCTGAATTGCCCGCTGTGGGGGTTCCACCAGAGTATGATTTAAGGGATACGTCTCCTAAAGTCTTCCACTCCACTTCACTTTCTTCAAAACTCAACAACTGGTCTCGATAGTAGTTGTATTGTTTTTTGCGTGCGGTAAGCTCAGCTGTGAGCTCAGCTGTGAGCTCGGTAAAGGTGTCCAAAATGCGGACGATTTCCGTTTGGATATTGAGGGGGGGAATAGGTACTAGGCTGTGTCCCTTAATATAAATTAGTAGTATTATCATCCAGTTGATTTTAATACTGGAATAAAATGATGGCACGCTACGACATTCCTGATGATGCTTGGATA